>CAUOQW010000008.1:0-15946 GCA_963506825.1 uncultured Cellvibrio sp. | reverse complement strand
TTCCGCCTGACGTACAACCCATCAATATCGTACAAAACATGGTCGCAATAAGAAGAAATTTAAATTTCACAATGAGCAGTTCCATTTTTTTATAACACCGAGTTCAACGGCAGTTTGTAAATTGTGGTTTTGTGGGTCACTTTTGCGCAACAAAACCACATAACTGCAACTTAAAAACTGTCCAGCGCAGGCACGAAGTGCCGGAGCTTGAGCGACTTGTTATATTCTCTAAATTAATTATAGTGATCTAAAAAAACATTTCTACGCTTGCTGTTGATATATCAGCTGTTGCATCATTTCCTAGATAATCTCGCTCACTATCGATAACACTTAATTGATTCACACTAAAAACATTTTTTTCAGGGCTATAGTCTGTAGATAAAACAGATGTTAAATCTCTATCTTGATAAAAATTTGCAGTTACATTCATACGAATTGTTCCTGCTTTTAACTTATTCCACGTCTCGGATGTATGCTGACCATAGTGAATTAACTTAAGCTGTAACAAACCTGAAGAGTTTGTTGCCCTATAGTATGTATCTCCTTTAACAGTGCAACAATAACCCGCGAAACTAGAATATGTATATTTGTAGTACGTATTTAATTTTTCGAAAAAATAGGCAAATTCATCCCCCTTATAATCAGCAACATCATCTGCTGAAATATGTACAACTACAGATAATTTCTCCAAATCTTCAAGAGAGATATTATTTTTAAAATTAATTGTAACAATCATTGTGGGAAATGTTTCAATACCATTTATGGTTCGTATTGAAGGACTATTTCCAGAATTAAAAGCAGATACAACAGGCGCAGCCGAAGAAGCACTCGAGAGGCTGCCAGGGGATACGCCACCGCCACCGCCACCGCCACCGCAACCAAATAAAAGTGAGAAAATTACAACATTTAATGATACTATTTTATACTTCATTTTTTTTCCTATATAACGCCGAGCTAAGCGGCAGTTTTTAAGTTGTGGTTTTGTGGAATACTTTTGCGCAGCAAAACCACAAAACTGCGACTTAAAAACTGTCCAGCGCACGTAGTGCGCGGTGCTTGAGCGATTTGTTAGGCTAAATTTTTATTGCACGAGCTCTCTTAACTCTTTGATTCTTTCAATTCCCAATTTCATTGGACAGTAGGAATACATAGGAGAACCCACATATTCACCAGCCAACGCGCAATGTAACTCTCTATATTTTACCCAAGATTGCTGCGCCATATTAAATGAGTTTACAGCTTCTTTTGCATTTACATTTTCAGGGTTGCCGAGCTTGGCCTGTACCTTTTTAGATAAAGCCTTGATCTCAACATCTATTTTCTGAGATACGTTTTCAGAGCAAACACCTAACTTTCCGGTAATTGGCCCCTCAGAATTTTTAGTGCAGTTATTAAACATTAAGTCATAATCAATTTCTTCTGTTGCAGCTATAGAAGCAATACTAAATATTAAAAGGAAAATACCGAAAGTATTCTTTAACATTATGAAGAGCCTTGATTATTTGAGAAGCCTAACAGTTAATTAAATAGCGCCAACTATATAACCCGCAGATTTTAAAGCCAAGTAATTTTTAGTTGCGCTGTATAACTCCAAAAATCGATAAGCATTTACTTAAACAAACTCTAAGGCTATCAAAAACTTAAATAACTACCCTTTATTAAAGTTGGAGTTATGCAGTTTGAAGCACTCTAGTTAAAACACTCAACAGTACTGTCGATAGCGATTATTGATCGTTCAACTATATACCTTTGTGTAGGGATACTGAAAGATGCAAAGCTCTGCTCCCCAATACTAATACCAACGAGGAAGGATAATAATTATGAGTGATCTTGACGTTATAGCGCGCGATGATACTGAAGTTAAAATTCGCAATGCCGATTTCGAGCATATTAAATTTCGCGGGCATCTACGCGATGGCAAACTAATTGCGGAAGGTGTACTTGCCAACCAGAATGTAATTGACGATATTCCTGTTGGAATTTACGTTATTGAAAAAGACGGTACGCTTGTGTCTTGTAATAAAACTGCAATCGCAGCATGGGGTCGCACCCCTGCACTTGGTGGGTCGGAAAAATATTGCGGCGCGCACATCTTGCGCTATCCATCTGGCGACCTAATGCCACATGAGTCTGCACCGCCATCTGTCGTAATTAATAATGGTGGCACTGTGCGCAATGCAGATGTTATTTGTGAACAGCCGAGTGGCCAACGTTTACTCGCACTTGTGAATGTTTTCCCTATTCGCAATGAGAAGGATGAAGTTGTGGGTGCAGTGAATGTTTTTCGTCACAACACCAGCAAAACCGTAGCAGGTCTAACGGCTTAGGCTTACCCCCAATGAAAAGCCCCGCTAAATAGCGGGGCTTTCTAGTGCAACCCAGTTAAATAATCCAGCTTGAACCTATCCCTATAATGAGACCCTATGATTAAACGAAGAGTCTTATTTAGGGCGCGGAGATTTAACATTGGGCGGAAGTAAATTATTTTCACGCAATTGCGTAACCGCATTCGCAACAGCCTTAGCGACATTGCGAACCTCCTCCTGAATAGCGAGGTCGCGGTCGAGTACCTGATGACTTTCAGCATAGGATTCGTAATAACCAATATAGCGATCCAACCGTGCGTGTGAACTCGCATCGATTAGCCCCATCCAATCCAACCAATCAGAGAGCCCGCGTCTAACGCCTTCTATTCCTGCCACGTCGCCATGAACCACTAAACCATAGGTGCGACCCGCAAGATGCTTAGGATAATTCCAACCTGCCAATTCAATTTCTTTCGCTTTAGCAGCGTCTTTACCATGGGTAGTTGTTGGGTCTGGATTACCGCCATCTGCACACACAAGCCGATCTATCATCAACTTTAAAACGCTGGGTGTTTGATACCAGTAAACGGGTGTAAGAATAATAATTCCATGAGCGGCAACCCACTGCTCATAGATTTCCGCCATCCAGTCATTGGTTTGTCGCTGTGCATGATTCGGATAACAACTACACGGCCAATGACATAATGGCATTGCGGTTGAAACACAGGCTTTACAGGGATGAATATGCTTGTCGTAAGCCGATGTTAGTAAACTTAAATCAAGCAGATCGACGTCTATATTTACTTTCAATAATTCTTCTTTCGCAAGTAACGCGAGCCGCCACGTTTTAGAAATTTCACTGGCACAACTACCATCATTGCGCGCAGAGCCACAAATTAATAAAACCCGCGATTGTGTAGCGGAATCTTTTTGTTTTACTTCCGCTTCAGCGAGACGCTTACTTGTTGCTTTCCATTCCACGGAAAGATCGTAATCGGGGAAAAAGAATTCAGGCCCCGCTTTTTCAGTCAATGGTGCCTTGTGCCCCTTTTCGTGATAATTGTTCCAAGCAACTTCTTCTACTTCGGCCAAGGCATCCTTCACCGCAATAAATGCAGGGTCAACAAAAGATTTTTGAAACTCTTTATGAAATTCATCGCGCTCTAACTTGGTGGGCGCTTGTCCTGTACGCGGCGGTATTGTCATCGAACCTCCATTCGCTCAGTAGATTTAGCAGAAAATAGCATCTGCACGCTTTTGCATCTCTTTAAATGAAAGATCCTGTTTATGCGTCATAATTGTCCATTTATGACCAAATGGATCTGTAACGCTGCCGGACCGCTCGCCATAGAATTGATCTTCCACCACCATACCGTCGGTGACTGTAGCTCCGGCAGCAAGTGCTTGTGCAAATACGGCGTCTACATCTTCAACATACAGACATATTGTCACCGGTGACCCACCAACTTCATTTGGGCTTTTATTGCCCCACTGGGCATTCGTCTCGGCGATCATAATTTTTGAATCGCCAATTTCCAGCTCTGCGTGTGCGATACTTTTATCAGGCATAGATATACGACCTGTTTCCTTAGCACCAAATGCATTTCGGTAAAATTCAATCGCAGCATCAGCCCCTTTAATATTGAGATAAGGCGTTATGCTATGAAAACCTGTGGGTATAGATTTAGTGGCCATTTTTAGTCTCCAAGTTGGTTAACAACACATTAAAGAACACTACTAATTGCTCTGTACCAAAAACTCACTCTCTGGATCACTTACTGAAATTTGATTCGCCTTTTTTACCTTTTTATTTACTTACCAAATCTTCTTTTTCAAGAATAACCATTAACAAACTTTCTTCATAACTAAGTTCATTAGCCTTCGATTGCTTTTTTATAGCCGCCAGCTTCATTAAGTAGGGCTGTAACATGTCATTCTCATAAAGCCTAATAATGGTGGGGTGTACATAATATTTTTTGCACACGCTAGGTGTATTGCCCAAATGCTTTGCAACCCGATTAATAACGGTAGTAATATTGTTGTTATGATCGGTTGCCGTATTACATTGGGTTAGCTCAATAAAGCCTGCGATTGACTGTACAGTGCCCGCCCAAGTTCTAAAATCTTTTGCGGTAAAATCTTCTCCGCTAATCACTTTCAAATAATTGTTCACCATGCCGGAATCTATGGCTTTATGGTTGCCATCGGCGTCGTAATACTGGAATAATTCCTTCCCCGGAATATCCCTGCATTGCTTTACTATTTTCGCTAGCCGATTATTTTTAACGCTAATGTTATGACCTATTCCTTTTTTACCTTTAAAGACAAATTCCAATTTATCGCCTACTACCTTAACGTGGCGATTCTTAAAAGTAGTGAGACCATAGGAGTTATACAATTTTTCATAGGCTTCATTACCAATGCGAATACTGGTTTGTTCCATTAGCGCTACCACAGTAGCGAGCACTTTTTCCACGGGCAAACCAGTCAAGGACAAGTCTTTTTTTAGCTGCTGGCGAATAGCAGGGAGCGCAGTGCCTAATTGATGTAGACGATAAAATTTTGTTTGATTGCGAAGCGCATTCCATAGCAGGTGATATTTGTATTGCTTGCGGTTTTTTGCATCTATACCAGTTGCTTGCAAATGACCTTTTTCAGATTTGCAAATCCATACATTCTCCCATGCGGGTGGAATAACCAGCTTTTTAATTCGCTCTAGAGTTGCAATGTCAGTAATAATTTTATCGCCAAAAAAATAGCTAAAGTGCTTAGCTTTTCTTTTGCGAAGAATGCCGGGTTGATTGTCGCGAACGTAGAATAAATTTGCCACTTCCGCACATTTTTCATCATCACGTGCAATTGACTCTATTTTTTTAGGGGAAAATTTTATATTGCCCGTCAAAAAGCTAGTCATAATCAGCGCTACGATAGATCGGTTTTGTTAAAAGGCTGTACTTGGCCGCCAAATATAATCATTGCCAGCCCCATCAGCAGCAAAATCATAGCGGAGGGCTCAGACACACTAGCACGCGTTATATCTGCTGAAAATCTAACATCATTCAACCAAATGTTACCGTTGTAAATGCTCAAAAACTCTCTTGCGTTGCCTTTTAAGTCCAAATTCAATTCACATTCGCCAGTATCGTAATTTTCTTTTTGGCAATAGGAAATATCTTTATTCCAACTAAGGCGCTGCTGAATTAAGCCTGGATTAATATCGTGAAAATTACTTCTTCCGTCAAATAAATAGGAATTGAGTTGTATAGTTTCCAACGTATCGAAATTTTCAAAATCATCGATGGAGTCAACCCAGTTACTAAAATCGTAAGTTAATTCAATATAATTAATGGTATCGGTGACATGACTGTAGCCATGCTTGGCCAGATCAAAATTAAAGTTGTACCCCTGCAACCCTAACTGCTTATTCACTGGGATAATATCGGTAATAATTATGGCATGAGAACCTAACGAAAATGAAAGTGCTAGCACCGCCAGCATCGATTTAAATATCGTCATGACTTACTCCAACTGCATTGGTAAAAATCAAGCACTGCAAATATTTAAAACGTCATGCATACAGCTATACATAAAGATCTAGCATAAATCGACAAGGGTATAAGACTAGTAAACATTTGCAGGGCTTATATTGAGGAATACCTTAAACCTATTTAGAAAAAAATAACCTTTGAAAAAGTAAATGATTGCGAACTTAGATTTAACGAGTCAGCGATAAATTAATCAACGCTTGATGAAATGGAAAGGTTCTTAGTTACGTCGTAGAAAAGTGTTCTAGACCTAATTAAGAACCTTAACCAATTGGCTTAAACGCTATGAACTATCGTTCTATCTTTTAAGCCGGACTTACTAATTAATGTTTATCCTTAACATTGCCCACTGCTTTTTGAGCGGCACCTTCGATTTGTTTGCCAATACCTTTAACTTGGTGTTTTTCGCTGCCAACAGCTTCGCCCACTTTTTGTTGAACCTTACCGGCGGCTTGTTTGATTGAGCCTTTCACTTGGTCTTTGTTCATGATATTCACCTTTTTGTTCATGAGTGACAAAAGAAATAGCATGAAAAGAGCGAATTAAAAGCTAATCCTTAACTTTTTAAAGCCGTTAAATCGCAACAGCTAATGGTAGATTCCTTTCTTAACCCACTACATTTCATTGCCTCAAGATCTCACAAAATTGTCGCAACTTCTGTACGCTAGCTAACGATGAGGCCAATAAAATTAATTTCATGTTACGTTTGATCAGGCTGCTCAGGTTCTGTAGGGCCAGTTGCTTCAGAAGGATCTATTGATCGCTTCGGATTGGGATGCCTAGTTTTTTGCGCTGCCAGCTCACATGCCTGCGCCCAGTGCTTTTCTGATTGCCCCTCAGGCTTACCTTCGGAAATCCAGATTTGATGTGCCAACTCACGAATAGTATGTTCAGTATTCATAAAACCCTCTGCCACAATAAAATTTCTTTGCCATAATTTTGCTATGGCAGTAAGACATTAAGCGTGAAACTGAATAGCAAATAAGTGCGCTAACACACTCATAGATGAAGATGGAGAGCCATCCTCAACAAGGAAGGAAAAGAAGAAAGATGATAGAAACGACTAAATCCATCTCCTTACGGATTGCTGATACTGCTGGTAATCCTTACCAAATGCCTGCAGTAACATCGTTTCTTCTACGGCAATATACCAATGGTCAGTCACCATAAAAAAAGCCACTACCCATAACCAAGGGCTTAGAGAACCCATTAACACCGCAACGCCCATTAAACTAATAAGAAAGCCGAGATACATAGGGTTGCGCGTGTAGCGAAACAAGCCCAAGGTGACAAGCTTATCGGGCGCTTTAAACGTATTAATATTAGTATTGAGCTGGCGAAATAAACGCGAATGCCAACTCGCAGCACCTAAACCCATAACAACTAATAAGACTCCCGCCCAGTTATAGGGAGCTGCAATTAATTCAACCAAGGGCAGATAATAATCACTAATCAACATAGTGATTACCAAAAGACAAAAGAGCACGGGGGGCAGTAATCGATGCATAATAATTCCTTAGCCTTAATCGTGATTTGATTTTGCCGCTAATAACGAGCGCTGTAATTAACCCAGGTTTATTAAAGGAAATATTTTGTGAGCGAATCAGACATCTACCTCATGCAGCGCATATTCGAAGGCTTGGCTGGCGAACAATTGCCAGATATACAGACCTTGCTTCTCCATATATCTGCCATATCGCTTAACCAAGGAGATTATTTATTTCAGGAGGAATCCCTCCAGCCCTACATTTATCTCGTTAAAAACGGGCTATTAAAAATGATTTATGAAACAGCCGATGGCAACGAATGGATAAAAGCGTTTGTGCAGGAAAATATGTTTTTAGCGAGTGTAAGCGCTTTGAATAAAGGGCGCACAAGCTTTGCGGTAATGGCGATTGAGAATGCTAGCCTGATAAAAATTAATTACGCCGCGATTGAAAAAATTGCAGCACTACACCCCGCCTGGCAAAAATTATTAACCAACAGCTTCAAACTTTACGGCGCGCGCAAAGAAAAACGAGAGCGCAGTTTATTGGTGTTAAACGCCGAACAACGATACGAAGATTTTTTAAGCGAGTACCCTCACTTGGAACACCGATTGATGCAAAAAGACATTGCCGCCTACATTCGCGTTACGCCAGTAGCCTTCAGCCGAATTAGAAAGCGTTGTTCGCAAAAATTGAATTTAGGAGACGAACAGTGATTGATTGGCTCGTTAAAATCTCTAGAAAAATAGCAGCTAATGTTTCGCATTATTTTCCTGCACAATCAGTGTTCCGCAGTCGTTTTTAAGATTATTTTTGTGGGATATTTTTGCGTAGAAAAATCACATAACCGTAAATTTAAAACTGTTCAGCACATGAAACTTGCAGCACTTCAACAATTTTTGATACGAGCTACGAATACTTATGAAAGCTTATAAAGCTCAAAACCGTAAGGCTCAGCCAACACTAGATATTTATTACATTTTGAAAGTGAAGCTTCAAACCAGTCTCCAGATAAGATTCTAAAATCAATTTTTCCGGAGATGCCTTGAATATTGTATTTCACAGTTACAAAGTCTTCTAATGGGTTAAACAAGTAAGAGATAGTGTTTCCGTTAAGACTTAAAATTGACTTACATTCATTAACACCAAGCGAGTGCTCCAATGCATCAAGAAATTCATATGGATTATCATCCAATATTTCTACCGATGGCTCGCCTTCTATATTTATTTTAAATACGTCATCATAGTCACAGACGAACACAATGCCATTTTCAGGCAATGTAATGCCCCTAATTCTTTCTGATACTTTTGGTAAATTTATTTTTTTCATTTTCTCCTAACATCTAGCGAAGCGACAGTGTTTGTAATTAAATTCTTGCGAACAGCAAGAGCAACATTAACTCGTAGATTAATTATCTCGCATGACTTAGCAGTACACTCAGCATTAACGAAACTGCAAGTAAAGTTAGCCATATCCCATAATGAAGTATTTTTGATTTTGGTTTAGGAAATTTCACACCATCCAGTTTCTGACTAGACAAATATTGCTGTAATATTTTAGGGTCGATAAAATTCCATACACAGCCACATTCCGTACATGCTTGGAATTTGTGTTTTGACTTTAGGCTGACCTTTGGGCGAAAAATGAAATACTTTACGTCTTGAGGAAAGAATTCTATTGTGTCAGCACCATATTCTGACGACTCGAAGCCTCCAGATAAGCTCTTATTGCCTTTGCACGAAGGGCAGCTGTTTTGTTCCAACATAAATTCCTTTAATGCACGGTAGTTTTTAAGCTGCGGTTTTTATGGACTCTTTTACACAACAAAAGCACAACTTAAAAACTGTCCAGCCACGCAGTGGCGAGACTTGGGTGCTTGTTATACGCTTTAGATAATCCCAGAGGGAATTCCTTCAAAACTTACAATACCCTCATAAGGCTGACACCAACTTGCTTTTGTTTCTGTATTGACATGTGCAACTGGTTTTAGATTTGTCGGTGTATCTACGGTTGCTAAAGTGATACTTAGATAAATATTTTTATCAGGCCCATAATTCATAAGCCTTGAGCCACAATTGAGACAAAAAGCTCTGTATCCTCCTATTGCATTTTTATGTTCCTTTAATGCCCCTGATTCGTCAAAAACTTTCAGCGTACTTGCTTTGGCAAGAGCCATAGTTACAAAAGCTGCACCATGCGCTTTTCTACAAAATTTACAATGGCAGTTAAAAATTTTATCTGGAATTAACTCCACCTCGTATTTAACCAAACCACAGAGACAACTTCCTTCGACCATCCCAACCTCCTATACGTATAATGTTCGGTTCAGCCACAGTTTTTAAGTTGTGGTTTTATGGCACACTTTTTCGCAGCAAAACCATAAAACCGCCACTTAAAACTGCCCAACGACACAGTGGCACATTGCTGCGCCTTGTCATAGCCTTTTGTCAGTTTTCTTCAAACCGCTAATAAATTCTGTTATCGAACAACCCAAATTGAATATACCAAAATAAAAGTCGAAACAATAAACCTTGCCAAAGTTGCTTTCACCACAACCGATGCAGACTGTCTGGCTTCCATAACCCGCATGGAATAATTTGTCCAAAGACTTTGGATCAGGCGTTTCAGTTCTATATTCATACTCACGTTTAGCTACAACAGTTTTTAGACAGTCTCAACTATATAGCTTGCAGATTTTAAAACCAAGTTATTTGTCCGCTTGAGTTTGCGAAGGGTTTTGCACTGAATTCCTCGACTGCTGAGCGCTCAGGATGAGCCGAGGTGGCAACTTTGTTTTTTGATGCAAGAGTTTATGTCAGTAACATTCAATTCGTATACTATTGGCCACTAACCTATGCGTAATGCGCTACACATTTATTAGATCTTAAAGGCGGGAGAATTACATGAGCGTTTCGGATCGCGTGCGAGTTCACAAGGTAGAGATTCTGTCTGACGATTGGTATTTGCTGAAAAAGACAACTTTTGATTTTTTGCGTAGCGATGGCACATGGCAACAACAAAGCCGTGAAACCTATGACCGAGGTAATGGCGCGACTATTTTGCTTTACAACCTTGCGCGCAGAACCGTTATTTTGGTGCGGCAATTTCGCTACCCTGCATTTGTGAATGGGCTGGATGATTTGATGATTGAAGCACCCGCAGGCTTGTTGGATGAAGTTAGCCCAGATGAACGCATTAAATTAGAAGCAGAAGAAGAGACGGGCTACCGTGTAACTCATGTGCGTAAAATTTTTGAAGCTTATATGAGCCCAGGGTCAGTGACAGAAAAACTCTATTTTTTTGTAGCAGAATACGATGCGGATTCAAAAGTGAGCGATGGCGGCGGCATGGAGGATGAAGGGGAAGATATTGGTGTGTTGGAGCTACCGTTTGATCATGCATTAGAAATGATTGCTAACGGCACACTAGTAGATGGTAAAACGATTATGTTGTTGCAGCATGCAGCTTTGCATATTTTTAAATAAAAAAAGCCCGCAGATTGCGGGCTTAGTTTTCTTACTATTTTTATTTCTTCGGCGTTAACCGCAATACCAATACATCATGCGCAGGAATAGTCACACTCAACTTGGTTTTGGTATCACCTTTCGCACTTGTCCATACGTTTTTCCAATTGAAAAATTGTTTATCGAAATAAACTTCTTGTTTGAAAATATCGTCTTTCAAGTAATGGAATGCCCAGTCGTGTTTCACTTGTTTGGCATTGTCTGCACGGTTTAAAAACAAGACTGCAAATTCACCGTTTTCTAAAGGCTTCACATAAATTTCCAAATCGCCTTCATCAATCCATTTCATGGCTTGAATACCCAAGTTGTCTTGGTTGATGGCGATCATATCTTTGTTAGTCATAAGTTTGCGCGTGGTTTCAGACATGCTGCGCAAATCATTACCGGCAATTAGTGGTGATGCCATGATTGCCCACAAGGAGAAATGCGAGCGGTCTTCGCTTTCGGTCATACCGTTACCCACTTCCATCATGTCCATGTCGTTCCAATGACCAGGGCCTGCGAATTTACGCAAACCGGCTTGCTTATCCAGAATAGGCAATACGCCCCATGATGACCAGGAGCCGTGGTTGTGTTCGCAGTTCCAGCAGGGGTAGATATCGCCCGTGGTGCGCCATGAATGACCGATATCTTTGGCCCAATCCCACGGCTTGTTATCACCCCATTCGCAAATGCTGAACAATATTGGGCGGCCTGCTTTTTTAATCGCATCACGCATGGTGGTGTAAGCCTGCTCGGCGTTAATACCTTTGGTATCGCACCAATCGTATTTCACATAATCGATACCCCAGCTCGCATAGGTGACGGCGTCTTGGTATTCGTGACCACGACTACCTGGGCGGCCTGCGCAGGTTTTACCGCCAGCATCGGAGTAAATACCAAGCTTCAAACCCTTGCCGTGCACATAATCGGCAAGCGCTTTAATTCCTGAGGGGAAGTGAGTTTTGTCTGCTTGAATAAAACCCATTGCATCGCGTTCACCGTGCCAGCAATCGTCGATATTAATGTATTCGTAGCCAGCCTCTTTCATACCGTTTGAGGCCATTACATCCGCCATATCGCGAATCATTTTTTCATCAATATTACAGCCAAAAGTATTCCAGCTGTTCCACCCCATTTGTGGGGTTTTACCCAGTTCTTCAAATTTTTGCGCGTTGGCTTGAGCGCCCAATAACACACCGACACAAAGTGTCATTAACAACGAAAACTTTTTCATGCCCGGAACCTCTTAAATTTTTTATGGATATTTATGTTGATATTGAATATAAGAATAATCATATAAATTTGCGCAAAGCCAAAAAAACTGCAATAGCCATTGCAGTTTTTTACATGCATCAAATATTTATTTTGGGATTGCGTGCATTTTATCGGAGTACTCTTTAATCAACAAAATGGTGCTGATATCCGAATCAAAAATACCGTACATACCTTGCTCTTCTTGTGGTGGGTCACCCATAAAATCATCGCCCGCTTGCCACCAATAATTTGCTCGACTGGTGCGCGCAGAGCCATTCCATGCCCAGAAGTTGTAACCTGCAATTGCTTCACCGGCTTTAGCGCGGTTATAAACTGTATCGAACACTAAGCGATAAAATTTGTCGCGATAATGCGTAGTCGCTTTAATATCGTAGGCACCAAAATCGCGATCCAATCCAAACTCTTCCAACACCAGCGGCTTGTTAACTTTTTTGGCAATATCAATATGGACATTCAAATATTGATTCGCTTTTGCTACACCTGCATCCCAAGTTTCTGCGGGTTTGGTTTTATCAAACCAACCCCAGTTTCTAATCCACATGTGGTAAGTCATGTAATTAATGTAAGGTGAGGCATGAGCATCGCTATATAATTTTTCATCGTTATTAGAACCCATTAAACCTTCGCTGCCAGTGCTCACCATATGGTTAGGGTCCAGCGAGTGAATATATTTAGCGGTTTCGTTAATCCACTTTACGTAAATTTCTTTTTCTTTTGCAGAAGTACTTGAATTACCAGCGCGCGGCTCGTTCGCTAACTGCCAGGAGAGAATTGATGCATCATTAATGTACGACTGACCTGTAACAGTATTTACACGGGTTACGATTTTTTTAATGGTTTTACGCCATTCCATTTGCGCCTTTTTACTTTGGTAGAAGCTGGCCGATTTAGCCATAAAGCCTTCCCAATCTTTGGTGGCATTAGGATCTTGCGCAGGCATGCCTTCAATCCAGCTCATGTATTGCGTCATACCTCCCGACCACTGCCAAAAATTATTGAGATAAATAACGGCTGAAATATCGCGCTTGGCAATTTCTGCCATAAAAAAATCCAAGCCCGCCAACAGTTCTTCGTCGTGATCACCAAAGCCATTGGTAGTAGCAGGACGAACTGCACTGTTATGTTCGGTTTTTTCAGAAACCGCCAACACACGAATATTATTGATGCCCAGCGCTTTTAAATTATCCAACTCTTTGATCAACCGAGCTCTATCACCCACCTTGCCCGACGAACCCAAATAGCCGCCGTACCACATGTTGGTACCGACCACGTAATAATTTTTGCCCTTCAATAAAAGATGCGTGCCATTGGTGGTAAAAAAATCGGCTTTATTTACGGCATCGGTTTTTTTTGCGTCTGCTGCAAAGCTCAGACTTGCTGCACTCAACAGCAATATTGCTGCGCACCAACTGATTAATTTTTTCATGGGTTTCCTCATACTTGTTATTGAATTTATTTCGCCAAATACTGCGCTGCTTCCATCATGGCTCGGCCGTTGTGGTAAGGGCATTTCCAAAAGCCGACTTTGTAATAACTGTTGGCTTGCGCATCGCCCATGTCTGCTAACCACAACCATTCGCCATTTTTCTTATCTATTTGGAATTTTTTAATAAACTCCCAAATAGCTTCTGCTGCATTCAAATATTTTGTTTCTTTGGTTTCACTGTAGGCAAATAAAAACCCAACCAAGGCTTCGGCCTGCACCCACCACACAATGTCCGGCAAGTGCTGTTGAGTGGCAAAATCAAAAGCATCTATCACATGGCCATGGGCGCCAATACCTTCCTTTAAAGTCACTTCTGCAATTTTAATGAGCGTTGGCATAAGCGCTTTTGTATAAATCTCATCACCCAAAGACTCCAAGGCTTTTGCAATTAACCAACTGGCTTCAATATCGTGACCATACGTAAAACCCGGCGAGTGATCTTTCCAGTCGTTATCCAAAAACATGCGCAAATGATAAGTATCTTTATCGATCATGTACTTATCAAACAGCTCAATGTTATAGCGCAAAGCTGCGGCAATTTCAGGCGTTGGGTGAATTTTATTGAGTGTGGTGTAAGCTTCTAGTACGTGTAAATGGGTATTTTGCGATTTGGGGAAATTCAGATCTTTTTCACTTAAACGCACATCTTCAATAACGCCCCACTCTCGCGTAAAAGCTTCGAGATAACCTTCGCGCTTGCGATCGATAGTTTTGCTTTCTAATAATTCAAAACACGCTAATGCCTGCGCCAAGGCTTGCTCGTCTTGCGTAAGTTTATAATAGGCAGTTAAGGCATAAATCGTAAAAGCTTGTGCATAGACTTGTTTTTTGGTGTTGATAGGACGACCCTGTGCATCCAACTCCCAATAAACACCGCCGCACTCTTTATCAAAAAAATAATTGGCGATGTAATCATAAGCGCGCTGCGCTGCCTGCCGATATTCATCGCTTTGCAACTCTGTGGCCACTTCACTAAAAAACCACAGAATGCGCGAATTTAAAATGATGCCTTTGCTAGCATTGGGAACTGGAAAATTGTTCGCACTCACCTCGCCATAAAAGCCACCGGACTCATGATCAACAGCGTGCTCCAGCCACCAATCAGCAATAGCCACTAGCTCTTCACGAAACTCAAACTGTAATCCGGATCTCTGGCTGGAAAAACTCGCTGCATGCATGTGAATTACACCAAGTCTTTTAGCAATTTTAAATTTGCACTAATCAATTCATTGCGCACCGCTACTGATGCCGCAGAACGCAAACCATCTTGTGGTGTGTTTTTGCAGTAATCAATTAATTTTTCAACGGTAGATGTTGCAACATGCATACGCGTGTCCGATGAGGCGTAATAAATAAACACTTCATTGTTTTCATTCACAATCCAACCATTCGCAAAGGCAACGTTAGATACATCGCCTACGCGCTCTGCGCCGTGGGGCGCAATAAAGTGACCAGCGGGGCTATGGCTTACTACCCAAGGGCGCTCCAATTCAGTCATAAACATATAGAGGGTGTAACGCAAACCCGCAGCAGTATTGCGTACACCGTGAGCCAAATTCAACCAACCTTCTGCTGTTTTAATCGGTGCCGGGCCCTGGCCATTTTTCACTTCTTTAATGGTGTGATAAACCTTGCCATCTACAATCACTTCCGATTTCACTTCGGCGCGGGTCATATCGTCCACGAGACCCCAACCGATTCCGCCACCACCACCCACGCTGATAAATCCATCTTGCGGGCGCGTGAACAAACCGTATTTGCCGTCGATAAATTCTGGGTGCAAAACCACGTTGCGCTGTTGGCCTGAGTAAGTAATTAAATCCGGCAGGCGCTCCCACACAATTAAATCTTTGGTGCGCGCAATTCCGCATTGCGCTTCTGCTGCTGAAGTATCTTCTGGGCGAGTTAAATCTTTGCGCTCGGTGCAGAACAAACCGTAAATCCAACCATCTTCATGTGCGGTTAAACGCATATCGTACACATTAGTGTCAGGACGATCTGTTTCGGGCAGGGTGATGGGATAATCCCAAAAGCGAAAGTTATCGATGCCGTTAGGGCTTTCAGCAATCGCAAAAAAAGATTTTCGATCTACACCTTCAACGCGCACGGCTAATACATATTTTCCGTTCCAATAGAGCGCACCAGAATTGAAGGCGGCATTCACGCCTTGGCGCTCCATTAAAAAGGGATTGGTGGTTTCGTTTAAATCGTAACGCCAAAAAATTGGGGCGTGTTCAGCGGTGAGAATGGGATTTTCATAGCAAGTATACACACCATTGCTTTGCGCCTTGGGCGAATTTTTTTGTGTGATAAGCGCTTCATGTTGCGCTAATAAAGCTT
>CAUOQW010000007.1:0-15991 GCA_963506825.1 uncultured Cellvibrio sp. | reverse complement strand
CCCCTTTATCGCCGGCTGGCAGGGTTACTAATAATTCACCCCCTAACATTTCCAAGGTTGCTTTACCATTATCCCAACCCGCATTTACAAAGCCTTCTTTACCTTTGGTAAAGGTGGCCTTGTACTGTGTGCTGCTGATAGTTTTAGTGCGTTGACCCGCTTGTTGAGTGATAGTAATAGTATCCAGCAACACGGGCTCAGTGTTTGCGGAACCACCCAACCTAATAGCTATATTTTGCGCGATAGACACATCGTAACTCTCACTCCACTTAAGCACCGCACGGTAATTATTCCATTCGCCGAACTTAAGCTCACCAACTACATTGGCAGGGGTTGAAGGTTCAATTTTTGAGTCACTACCAAAATTGCCGTTAACTGTGAATGAAGGTGGTTTCCCTGCATATGAAGCAGGCACAAATATTTTCATATCTACAAAAACAGTTTGCTTGAAGTTGATTTTTGGCAGAACTTCTTGCGACTGCCAGCCAGGGCTTTCAAGAACTAATCCCCAATCACCAGCACCCAATGACAACTTAGCATAGCCATCTGCAAATACAGCCTTACCCGGACTCCAACTAGGGTGATTCCAAGCACCTTTGCCGGTATCAAATGTTGATTCAACAGCGAAGGTTGGTGCTGGTGCACCGGGTAAAATACTGAGGTCGTCAAACTTAATCGGTGCTTTCAGCGAAACAGGTTTACCGTTAGCAGCCATTTGAATACCCAACTTGGAAACGGTGGTTAAATCAAATGTAGTGGCGCCATTCATAAGGTTTGCTGGGTCAATCTCGCCTGCCGATTTTGGCAAAGAGAAACTTAATTTACTCCACTGGTTGCTGCGTAACTCTGCTGCCGCAATTGAACCTGCCTTTAAGGTATTGCCCATGGCATCTTTAACGTAGAGCGTAAAGTTCAGCTTACCTTTGGGAACAAAGTTACCGGAACCATTGAGCTCAAACTCGCCATAAAGTTTATCGAGAAACACATTGGTCGAGAGGGTTGCACCACCTCTAAGATCCAATGGGCTATCTAGCGTTATAGCGTAAGCAGCACTGTCACTCGTGGTTGACCATGGTAAGTTAAGTGCTAGCGCCACATTACCTACAGATTTTTCCATAATATCTTTGTGGTCAATTGGGGCATCGCCCTCTTCTTCAGGCCCAGGGCCAGTCAGATCAGTCACTAAAAAAGGAACTTTCTCGTTGTATAAGAGTGCGGTAGCGTTAACAATTTCATCACTACTGTTCCATTTGGGGCCTGCTACATGAACACCAAATACGAGGTTTTTAGCCGTATCTGCCGCCATTAATTCGCGTGAACGGCCATTCAAAAACGCATTGAAATCTTGACCACAGCTTGGTGCGTCAATAACCAATGGGAACTTGAAGCCCGCCGTACGGAACTTACGAATGACAGACTTATAGGTATCGATATAAGCTTGATAGCCCAAGCTATCGTTATTAAAGATATCCATTGCGCCCCAGCCGCTGGCAATGTTCACCATTAAATGAGGTTGGAATCTATCTTGAACCAAAATGGGCAGGAATTTTTTCAACCAGAGGTTATCAACTGCGTTGATAAAATAGGCCGTATCTTCAGTACAGGATAATTTGTTGCCCGATGCAGTGAGTGTAACAACCGCAACTAAACCTGATTCGGCCACTTTTGCCATGGCACCTTCAAACTGAACGTCACTGGTATTTTCATCAATCTGCAAACGAATGGCATTAGAACCCGCTAATTTCATCGCAGGGATACCATTAATACGGGTGGCTGGGCTATCGCCAAAATGATGATTCATGCCACGCAAGAAGATAGGTTGTTTTAGGGCGTCATAAATAAAGTGTTCATCGGTTGTAATCACCACTGCATTTTCAGGCGGACGCGGACGCGCAGAGAGATCTTCTACGCCAGCTTCCGGTCTCATAGTATCAACATCTTTACCGTCACCACCTGCCAAACCACCGCCGCCACACCCCTGAAGGAGTAAAGTGCCAGAGAGGATATCTAAATAGCATAACATTTGTTTCATACTGGAATGGTTCATAATTGAAAGGTTCATCATCGAACTCCACATTGAATTTGTTTTGGCCTCCAAGGAGGCAACTATCAATAGCCGCAAAGTATTCTGGGTTTGCGGCCACAGCTAATTAATTGATCCATTAGAGCGTAAGAGTTATGCCCGTTGATATACGGCGCTCTTGCACATAAATAGCCTGTACTTGATCGGTATATTGAGCGTAACTTTTCCGGCTGGTGTCGGTCAGGTTGGTACCATTGATAAAGAAACTGAAATGTTCGTTCAGCCAGTAGTTAACAGACAAATCCAAATAGGCTTGGGGTTCAAGCCAGTTAGCCAGTTTTACCGCTTGGCCACTGGTGTTTAAACCTGCATAACCATCAAATTCTTTGCTCTTCACGTTCAGTGCTAAGCGGACGTTGAGGCCTGATTTGTCATACCACAAAATAAAGTTGGATTGGTGGCGAGAGTTGGACTGCAGCGGCAGGGTATTGCCGAGCAAATCTTTATCTGCAGATTCATTCATTGAGTAGGTGTAGTTGAGCTCAATACCTGTGGAACTTAAGAATGCCCCAGGCAAAAAGGTGAAGGGGTGTTTATAACCGATCTCGGCGCCGTATAAGGACGAAGCACCTACGTTTTGAGATACCCAGACGTTACCGGTGTTACCGCGATCAATTCCATCAGCATCTACAAACTGACGACGCTCCTGGAAGTTTTGAACCGCTGTGCCTACATCAATTTTGAACAAGCCCAAACCTAAGATGGCATTTTTATCAAAGTACCATTCTGCCGCTAGGTTATAGACATTGGCAGACCATGGTTTGATATCAATATTACCGTTATCGCTACCACCACCCACACAGGTTACGTTTTCACCAACCAACTTACCTGCGCTATCCAGAATCATGACGCGCTTGCCATTCTCATCTGTTTTTTCACATTGCGAGAGCCATAAATTCAAGCCAGAAGCTACGTTATCCAGATTATTACGCGTAGTGGTTTTTGCTGCGCCAAAGCGAACAATTACGTCTTCTGCTGGGAAGAAGTTCAAGTTAACCGAGGGCAATGTCTGTACAAAAGATCTGTGCTTGGTTTCGACATCGTAGACAAATGCGAGCTTTTGATAGTCAGCGTTGCCAATTGAGTTATAGATATCCAATACCTCTGGAACCTTGTTACGCTCTACAGTGCGATCGGTACTCATTACTTGTAAGCCAATATTTCCTTTATAAGGAATACCCCAGATACCTGTTTGGTTATCCAGATTGACTTGAAAATAGGCGGAGGTGGAGGCTTCTTCTACCTTGTAGGTATAGGCAGGGTCATCAACAGTTCTAACCCTCATATCGCCATTAGCATAGAGACGATTCATAAACGCCAAAGGATTATCCCAAGCCGTTGGGTTCAACGCCGACACACCGTTCTCAAAGCCTTTGAAAGGGCCGAAGTCGTTGAAAATGGTCATGGCAGGATCGGTGGGGCCAAACCCATTATCGGGCAAGCCTGCATCACGCAAAGCTTGTGTTTCAGTGCTGTAATCAAAATTGCGGAAATCAGGATAACGCTGCCAAACTTCATTGCCAGCATATAACTGGTTGCGTTTGTCTATTGGAATGCGCTGGCTATCACTGAAACGACCGGTAGGCGTTACATAGGAAAATGCATTGTATTCTGCATCGCGAATACCGTGACGGAAGCCCGCGTCAACAGAACTGACCAGATCACCATCAACCACAAAGTTTACATCAGCACGCAACACATCAAGCGTTGCCTTGGTGTTATTACCCGTTGCAATACCTTGATAACGAGCCAGCTTTTGAGCATCTGAAATATCGCCATCATAGGTAAAACTTGGGAAGTCTCCTGTAGTATCTACAGTGAGGCGATAGGGGGTGAGCTTATCTTTACCGCTCACACCATCTACGTCTACCCACAACCACGCAGGGCTACCTTGGCTTAAACCGGCTTGACGGTATTCTTTTTCAGCTTCGCCATGCACGTAACGCAAGGACGCGGTTAAATTGTCTTGGTTGTCGTAATCAACTTGTAAGTTGGTATTGAGTGCACCGGTACGATTACTGTTGCTATTTGAAGAAGAGCCAAAGTTGGTAGAAACCAATTCAGCAATTTTTACACTGTGTATTTGACGCGTTTGTGTTTGACCTTGATCGTCGATATAGGTGAAGTCTGATCCATTGCCTATAACAGAGCCAGGTAATAACGCATCCAATAAGCCTTTTTCGGAGGTTGCAGGTTTGGGATAAGGAACGCCGTTTGCGTCCACGTAGGTTCCCTCAGGTGCATTTGGCGAACCATTCACCTCATAGGAATACACGTTGTCTGAAACGTTGAACTCAGCGCGTACACCACGAGAAAACTGATTCATGTGCGTATAAAAGACATCGCCGCGAACTTTAAAGTAATCACCTACATGTGCCTCAATACTGAATGATGCACCTTCACGTTCGCGAGTCATAAACTCACTGGTAACACCATAGCTAGCAGGTGTTAGGTACCAGTCATTAACTTTATCTCCATCGCCATCTAAATCTAATGGGTCTGTAGGTGTTCCATTACGCTGATTTAAAAATGCAAATTGTGGATTTACATTCATCTGATAATTGGCGTTGTAACTATTTTGTTTGAATGCACCAAAGGTTGCTGCCAGTTCACCATCATGGTTGTAACCAACAAACAAACTGACATCGTCATCTGGCTTGCGGGTACCGCTGGTACCGTCAGCTTTTGTCTCTTTTTGGGAGCGCTCGCCCTGTGCAAGACCTAGCCTAATATTTCCGGTGAGACCCTCTTTCATTGATAGTGGTTTGATCGTTTTTAAATCCACTACACCTGAAATACCGCCTGCAAGCGTTTTAGCAGACTGCGATTTATAAACGTCTACACCGTTCATCATCCCCGCAGGAATATCACCATAGTTGGCACCAACTTCGGTGATACTCCAAGGACTAAGAAATTGTTCGCCATTCAACGTACTCAGCACTTGGGGCATGCCGCGCACGTTAAGTGATGTACCTTCATTGGCCTCACGCTTGATTTGTACGCCGGTTACGCGCTGCAACGAATCGGTGATTGTAGCGTCCGGCAATTTGCCAATATCTTCAGCCACAATGGAGTCAACCACGTTGGCGCTGTTGCGTTTGATATCAATGGCTTTCGCTTGAGAGGCGCGAACCCCTTTGACGATAATTTCTTCAACTGTGCCATCAGCGGCCTGCTCTTGCGCATAGGCAACCGTACCCCAAAGAGCACTGCTGATAGCGAGAACTAGCGCCTTCTTTCTATTGTTGTGGATCATACTGAGCTTCCTCGTTTTATTTTTTTGTATCTTCTGTGTGAATCGTAAATAGCAATTTGCAGCACCTGAGAAACATGGCATCCAGACGTAGAGCTATAGATCGAGGTGTATTTCAGGCAACCTTAAATTTTGGGTCTAGTTTTTGTAACACTTATTTTTTTATTGATACTCAGCGCAGTTTGCGGGAGCAGGCTAACACTTGAAAAAATTAAACAGCCAACTGGTTGATTTATTTATATTTTTTAACTAATTTTTTCTTTGAACCGATCAAACAACTGATGTGTAACACATTTAAATTAGGCGACGTTGTTATTTAGCGCTTATTAGCCCTTGAAAGGTAACCGTTTACCGCTGGGCGTATTAATAGGATTTAATTCTATTTGTCGCATAATCTAACAAAATGTAAACGTTTACAACAAGTTTTCCCGTAAGTTTTTGTTAAGCGCGACCTCGAATTTTGACGTAAAAAGAGTTGTTTTGAGCTAATTTGGTGAAAGCCGCTTCAGCAATGCATTACGGTTACACTGAAATAAGGATTTTTAGAGGGATATATAACAAGCTTTGGTTAGAAGGCTTTAAAGCAGAATACTTTGAGTTGAAAAAAATCTAAAAAAAGCGGGGAAAAACACAATAGAAGATGGGAGGGAAGGCTTATCCGGCGCTGGCGCGAATAAGCCTTCAAATACTTTACTTAGCCAGCGCAGCTTCTATAGCTTTTTTCAGGCTATTCGAATCAGGGTCAGTCATGCTGCCGAAATGCTGGATAACCTTGCCATCTTTGCCGACCAAATATTTATTGAAGTTCCATTTGGGCGCACCTGACTCAGCACCCAAATATTTAAAGAGTGTATTGGCGTCATCGCCACGGACATGGGTGGGTGCGATCATAGTAAACGTCACGCCAAAGTTCACGAAGCAAATACCTGCGGCTTTTTCTTCGTCACTATCCTCTTGTTTGAAGTCGTCGCTGGCAAAGCCCACTACCACCAAGCCTTTATCTTTGTATTGCTTGTGCAGCGCCTCCAAGCCTTTGAACTGTTTAGTAAAACCGCAGTGGCTGGCGGTATTCACCACCAAAGTCACTTTGTTCTCTGCCAGTTTGCACAAATCAACCGAATCTTTTGAATGGAGTTTGCGGTATTCGCCTTGCAAATGCGGTTCGCAGGCGGCAAATGCGGTTGATGTTAGCCCCATGACTATGGCTCCTAAAAACAGACTAATGGACTTCATAACACTTCCTCTGAAATAAAATGGGTGATAAGAGATCAGGCCGGAAAATAAAAAACCGCAGTTAGTACGCGGTTTTTTGTAATTTAGATGATGATAACCGCCCTGCGGTTGTGTGAATACTAAAACCAGAAAGACACGAAAAAGCGAATCACGTCGGCATCCAAATTATAAAGCGGCTCCTCACCTACTTTATAACCCGCATCTGGCGCTTTTGCTCCAGAAAAACTGGCGTAATCGCGGAAATCATCGTAATCAATTTGCATGTGATCCCAATAGAGATTCGCGGTGCTTTTTTCTATGCCAGGAATAACCCACGGAAATTTGTAGGTTAAGCCAACGCCAATAGTTTTGGATGAAAAGGGGCTCAGCTCTTTATCGCGCGCCATAAAGTTTTTAGCATCTTTATAGGGAAATAAATCGCTGTAAAAATCTGCCTCCGTTTGGCTGTACACGCGATACATTAATTCGAGCAATAAATCTTTTTTGAAGTCGTGAACATAACGTAACTCAGCATTGCTAGCGGTAATACCCCAACTGTCTGAGAAGCTGCGATAGTCAGCACGAATTGATGCCGAATAAGGCAAATGATAAATCGCGCGCAAACTCACTGCATCCGTGTTGTGCGTTAAAGGGTATTTTTCTGGCAACAATGCGCGCACACCATTGAGCACGTAGGAATAACTGCGATAGGGATTATTCAGGCAAGTCTCACCGTCCTCCATATCAATACAGGCCTCTGTGCCCGATTCAAGACTTAATTCGGCAATTAAATTTTTGGTGAGAATTTGGGATAAATTAAAACGATAAGAGCGACGATCTTTATCCAACTCAAAACTCGGGTCTGGAACACCTTTAATATTGCGCCCCACCACATCTTGCCCAAAACCAAAACCAAAATGCAGCGTGGTTAAATCGCCAAAAAATGTTTGGCTCACACCGAGGCTATAGGTTTTGGCTTGATAGTCATTTTCATCGCTGGTGGTGTAGCCCAAACTAAAGCTGGTGCGATCAAACATGTAATCCAAACCTACGGATTGTTGTTTGCGCTCTTCGCTATAACGACTCGCTGACGCCAACACATCAATAGACGCACTGCTCACCATATCCACATAATAATTGGCTGAAACAGAAACCTTGGTGCCAATATTTTTTCGCACTAAAACAGAAGGGCCAGACACTTTTATGCCACCGCCTTCGTATTGATGGTGCAATACATCTACACGTTCATCCGGCAATACCGCTGCAGCCACTGGCAAGCAAACAATAGCCAGACAAACTATTGCTAAACAAGCGGCGATGAAAAAACGCGCACGCAAAAAAATTATCCAGCAGTGTTTAATTGCAACCACAACCGCCTCCTGAACCGCCATCCGCACCCTTGGCTCCTTCACGTGCATCGTGTACGTGTGAGAGATAGGCGTCGGACACAGAATCGCGACTAAAGCTCATAATCGGGTCTGCAATATTTTGGCGCTCATAGGGTTTTACCCAAGGTTTAACCCTGCTGCAAGATGAACACAACAGAGTGCAGAGGGCGAGCGCAATCAACACCACTTTGGTTGAGATCATTCGCTCACAAGCTCCATAATATGCTTGGCGTATTTTTTTTCATCGCCAGCAACATAGCCTTTGTGGATGTAACGAATTTGACCTTTCTTATCAATCACAACACTAAAGGGCATGCCTTCTACTTTATACAATTCGCTGAGTTTGGACTCAGGATCAAATAAAATGGGGTAGCTCACTTTAATTTTTTCTAACACATTTTTAGCGTCGGTTGTGTCAGCATCTACGTTGATACCATAAAGCACAAAACCCATTTTTCCGTACTTTTTACTCATTGCATCCAAGAGCGGCATTTCTTCGCGACATGGGCCACACCAGGATGCCCAAAAATTTAACATCACTACCTGACCGCGCTGTTCTGCCAAGCGGATATTTTCGCCAGTTGAACTTTTAAGCGTAAAATCAGGTGCTGCATCCGCAGCGAACACTGCAGCACTGCAAAACATTAAGGCGGTGACAGCTATTTTTTTAACGCATGAAAAAATTGACATAAAAACCTCTGTAAAAATTTGTTTCAAAACTAAACCCTTCGATCATTCGACTGGCTCATGACCCACGACTTCGCGCTCAGGGCGAGCGGCGAGGTGTGAGCGGAGATATAAAACATCTGTGCTAGAAAAATATCGAGATACCCAAACGCGATTCCGGGTTGTTAATTTTTTTGGTGATACCAAACAGCTCGTGCTCAAAAGAATAATTGCGCATACTTAAATCCAGCATCAACCAATCGGTGCCATAAAATTTAAAGCCCGCACCCAAGTTGTAGGTAAAATAGTTTTTGTCGGCAAAGTTTGTATTGCCTGCGCCTGCGATTAAATAAACGCTGGTATTAAAATGCCATTTCTCGGAGAGGTACACTTGCCCAGGAAGCAAGTCGTAACCGAGTGAAATATTGTAATAGCTGAGATCGCGCTGTTCTTTGGTTAGGAGTTCAACACCCCCACTCAATAATTCATAGCTGGTCTTTTCAGTTTTGCTGGTGCCATAGTTTGCCTGGGCAAAAAAATCTTCAGTGATGTGATAACTAAAGCTCACGCCCGCAACCATATTGCTGCCGAAATCTTCTACGTTCAGCATGCCAGTGTATAAACCCACCTCAAAGTCTTCTGAGTCCAAATCAGCTTCTTTAATGTGGCGACGCTCTATATCGGGCGTAATAATTTTTCCCAACTCGCCATCGTTATTTTTTTCTTTTTCATCCGCAGCAAAAACCGACGCACTGAAGCATGTGAGCGCGCTCAACAAACTTGCGGCTAAAAGAATATGTTGAACCCGAGTTTCCATTCATTAACCTCTTGGTTGGTATTGCGGCTGGTGAGCACATAATCGTTGACATATTCCGCGCGTAAAAAGAAGCGCCCGGTAATATGTATATAAGCACCAATGCTCGCTTGCAATAATTGATCTTCGCGATCTTCTGCTTGTACAAGCGTAGTGCTGGGCATAGTTTTTAGTGTGCCTGCACCTATGCCGATAAACGGCGATACGCGCAAGTCGGGAAAGGGTTGATGCAAAATAGCGATAGCAAGAATTTGGCTATCGGAATACTGGCCAGTGTTTTGCGCTAGGCGAATTTCCGTGGATAAATTTTTGGTAAATCTATAACCCAAATTCACATTGAAGGATTGCGCACCATCAAAATCGCCAAAGGCGGTACCTAACTCAAAACGATCCGCCAAGTAATCGGCTTGCTTGGTATCGGCAAATTCAGGTGCTGCGCCATCTGGCCCTAAGGTTAAAAAAATATCTTTACGCTTAATCCATCCCTCAATACCGCGCGCGGTTTTAATTTTGATCCAATCGGTGTGCATTTTTAGCAGCGTAATAGTTTCGCCGCGCTCCACCACATGAAAAACGGGATAACCGCGACCGGGCGCATTGTGAACATTGATAAAGGCATCATTGACAGTGACTTCAATCGGCGCATCTTTTTCAAACCAATTGAGCGACCAAAAGTCAGCGGCGGACGCATTCATACTGCACAGCAACAAGACCACGCTTAGCAGATAAAAATCGGCTCGCAGGCTGCGCTTGAGTTTCGCTATTGTTATTTTCAAAAGTCGAGTCATTAAAGGCCGATTCATCAAAAGTTACGGTCTAATAGTGTCGAATGCATTGTTATAGTACCTACCGCCTATATCCAACCACTCTGCCAATAATTTTAATTCACTGGTATTTAACAGGCCGCGATGATCGACAGTGTCTGTTGCCGCATTAAAATTAGCAAACTTATTAAAAAATCTTGCGCTGCCGCGTGCACTGCCACGGCTCATGCTGGCCGCTACATTGATGGTGATGATACGGGGTGTAGGCACGCCCAACGCATCTAGCAGAACCGCACCGGTAATAGCATCTTGTACAAAGGGGCAATTAGAGACGCCGGTACAAGTAGGCAAACCGTTGGTATCCAACACGATTTCGCACTGCGGAATATCCGCGTATCTATCCACGGGCGATAACTCACACACGGGTATTTGCGTGGTTAGTACATCATTCTCATCCAATATTTGCTTTTGGGTGGTGGCCGTCAGCTCAGTATAGGAGAGCATTGGCTGAGCGTTAGCGCCTTTAGTGGCCAAAAGCTCAAGCTGTCCATCAGGAATTTTAGAGAGCGGATTGCCACCCGCATCGGTTGAGGTATGACAGCCCACACAGGTGCCATCGGCCAAGCCATTCACACCTGCGCGCGGCCGCTCCCAAAAAGATTGAATATGATTTTCATAATTGATGACAACACGACAAATGCTTTCCCATTTATCTGCCTCGGTGCAGTGTTCTGGTGTGGGCATATGAATATCGGTAGCGACTGGTGCAAGGTTTTTGTATCTATAGGCAAAGCTGGGCGCTTTTACACGCACAGCAGGATCAGTCCATTCATCGTCAAACACCAAATCCACACTCGGTGCGCGCACATT
The DNA here is from genome assembly GCA_963506825.1 of uncultured Cellvibrio sp. Lineage (GTDB taxonomy): Bacteria > Pseudomonadota > Gammaproteobacteria > Pseudomonadales > Cellvibrionaceae > Cellvibrio. The sequence goes on along the minus strand of CAUOQW010000007.1, from coordinate 4,941 downwards.
AGTACCGAGGGATTTATTGCTAAAGGGCGCACAGGTAGATGCATCGCCGGCAATTAAACAATAGGTGGTTTTGCTGGCAAATTCGGCCATGGTCTCGCCAGTAGTGGCTGCCGCAGGTGTGCCAAGCGCATCGAATCTTATGCTATTGGCAAAGGTCGCCGCAGTGGCTCCCTTGTTGATACTGGGCAATTCAGCATCGCTTCTGCCGTGGCCAGCATTCACACTAACCGCGTTATGGCAGCCCTTGCATTCGCGCACTTCGCCGGGGCGAACCTGCAACCAGTTGCGATGTAAAGCGCCTATGCGCTTGCCATCTTTATCAAGAACTTCCAGCGTGAAAGCTACATCCGCAGGCACTTTTACTTTGACCGAACCATCTGGCTCTACGGGCGCGTAACCCAGGATTTCGCGCAAACCGTTCAACTGATTAAAGAGGTTGCCGTAGGTGTTATCGCCCAAATTATTGGCCGTGACATCATCCGGAATGGAGACCGCTTTTATCAAACGAACAAAGCGCGCGGGGCGACTATTGGGGGCAGCTTGGGCAATTTGCTCAATGCTGGTAAAAGCCGATGCCCCGTAATTGTTAAAGGTGCCATCCATATCGTAAACGCTGCGAATATGAATCGCACCCAAGGATTTGGCTGCTAAGTCAGCGTCAATGTTAGGCGCTAAGTAAGTCGCAGGCGCCCGCGGTTCGATGGAGACTGGCTCAGTAAACATTTGCCCCTCTTCTGCCAAGACTACCGGCTGCTGGGTTTGCGCGGTGATGTTGTAAACCCAAATACCATAAATAGGTGGAGCTTCTATAACACCCGCCGTTGCCAGCCATGTAGGTGTGCAGGGCACCAAACGTTTGGCGGCAGGCTCAATTAAACGGCACTCGCTCCAACTCACTAAAAGGCGGTTAGTTCCGTCATAAAGCGGCGTCATAGCCGAATAGCGCCCATGTTGCGAAAACTCAGTCGCACCCACATTGATATTGATCGGCAAGATAGAAACAGGAGTCTGCGCTGTGGTTCCGGAACCACCGCCTGCGGGTATTTGCAGGTCATTTTCAAAAAAGTGCTTGGTGTCTATTGCCACCATATCGCCACCCAGCAGCGCTGCATCTGGTTTGAGGATGCCCACTATGCGGCCATCGGGCATTTCCTGTGGGCGGAACAGGCGAGTTCTAGGTGCGTTGGCCGCAGGCGCTATATTCATACTGAAATAGCCGTAGTGGCGCTCTACCTGAGTACCATCGGGATTAGCGGTGTAAAAGCTGAGTTTGTTAGTCGCAAATTGATCCCAATGGGTATAGAGCACCTTGCCGTTTTGCAGTACGGTAGGCTGCAAATCATGGCTTTGGTTGTAGGTGATTTGCTGAATATCGGTGCCGTCGTCCTTCATGGTATGCAGTACAAAGGCGGTGTTATTACCGCCTTCTTCCAAGGCTAAAAACTGGGGCTTGCCGCCACCATCGTCCAGCAAAATTGCTTTACTGCGTACTTGGCGGGTGGAGCTGAACAGAATACGGCCATCGGGTAAATAGCGCGGGCTGAGATCATCGCCCTGTTGCGCAACAATCGTAGATGTGATGATAGGACGCAAAACCTTAGTGGCGAGGGTGTATTCCCAAATCTGCCATTTGGTCTGATTCGCGGGTGTGACGTTTTCCAGTAACGGCGGGTGCATCGCAAACAGCAGCTTTTTGCCATCTGAGCTTACGCTTAAATCTTTTACATCGTAGAGCGCCCCAGCAGCAAAAGCGCTGGCAGTGATATTAACCGGCGTGGTCAAGGCAGTTGCGCGATCTTTTAGGTAGATAGCAGCACCCGGATTAAAGGCCATGGGGTCGAGCAAATTGGGGAATACAGCTACGCCATCTTCATCCACCGGAATAGGGCGCTTGATATAGGCGATAGGCAAGTCTACTGCGACTGGGTCGGGCTGTTGGCCGCTATTCGGTGTTGTGCTAGTGCCACCACCCCCACCGCAGGCGCTGAGCAATATACAGAACGCAGCCATCAAAGCTTTTGTAGCGAGGGCTTTTATGGCCAAGCCTACCTTTTTTGGTCGCAACATAAGACTGCCTTAACTGCTGAGAAAATGACTGTGAAGATAATGGTAAAAGAAAATGAACTCCGCGCAGAGCGATGTTAATTGTCAGTGAAGCCTAAAGGTCATTCTCTCGATTTAATCACGAATTAACGACCTTGCTATGAAATGCTCTATGCGCCAGTTGGTTGCCGCTCACCGCGTCTCGTAAATTTTATAAGCAACTTGCACAGCTTAGCTGGCTCTTAAGGAAACCACAGGGATGTGGCTTATGAATTGCAAAAATCCTTTGCTACCTACTTCACATAATTGCTAAGCAGTCGCAATTATGTGATTGAGTAGTCAGCATTATTTGCGAGCGAGGCACAGGTTTACCCCAATCTCCTGCCTATAATCAGCTCAGCAATCTGTCTGTTAGATAACTAACATAGCTCCGGAGCCGTCGTGAATCCCTTACTTATTATCAAAGCTTTCATGTCAGCCATGCCTGCTTGGTTGCATCGCCAACACCCAGAGATAACAACGATTTTAAAAGTAGCCGCAATCACTACGGGGTTAGTTGTGGCGCAAGCACAAGCTGGCTCGCGCGAGCAAGCGCTGCAAATTCATAAACGCGTAGCGGGTGTGCCACCCAGTGAAGCGGTCTTATTGCAAATGGCCACTCATTTAGATGCTGGCCAAAAAGCCCAAGCTGTAGAGCTGGCAATGAGCAATGAAGCCTTTTACAGCGTAGTGCTAAAAAATATGGCACCGCCATGGACTAACCGCGAACAAACTGTATTTGCACCGCTCAATGACTACACCGCTACCGTGATTGGTTTGGTGCGCGACAACGCCGACTTTCGCACGCTGCTGTTTGATGACGTGACTTACATCGCCAACCCTAATCTAGGCCTACCGGCTTACTCCAACAGCAATAACAATCACTATCAGGCAATTGAAGATCAGGGCATTGAATTAAAAGACCCCAACAAATTTATCTCCGTTAAGCAGTCCACGCTAAACGGCTTGCCCTCCGAAGCCACCTCCGGTGTTATCACCAGCCGCGCCGCCGCTAAAGCTTTTTTTGTAGCTGGCACCAACCGCGCCATGTTCCGCTTCACTTTGATCAATCACCTCTGCCGCGACCTTGAACAAGTACACGACACCACCCGTATGCCCGACTTCATTCGTCAGGATGTAAGCCGCAGCCCCGGTGGTGACAGTCGCGTATTCCTCAATAATTGTATTGGCTGCCATAACGGTATGGACCCTCTCGCCAAAGCCTACGCCTATTACGATTACGAATTTGACAGCGCGAGCGACCCAGACGGAATCAATGGTGCAATTCACTATAACGGGGTAGGCGTGAACGATGCTGCCACCGGCAGCCGTGTAGAGAAAAAATACCTGCAAAACAGCACGACTTTTCCTTACGGCTATGTCACCGCCAATGACGACTGGCAAAACTACTGGCGGGAAGGCATCAACAGCAGTTTAGGCTGGACGGCAACGCCGCTCGGCAATGGTAAAGGGTCGGGCGCTAAGAGCATGGGCATGGAGCTGGCTTACAGCAAAGCCTTCGCCAGCTGCCAAGTGGAAAAAGTGTTTAAACAAGTATGTTTACGTAAACCTGCAGACAAGGCAGATCGCAGCAAAGTTGATTTAATTACCACCAACTTTGCGGCTAGTGGCTACCAACTTAAGCAGGTGTTTATCGACACCGCCGACTACTGTAAAGGCGAGTAAGCGAAGATGAAAATACTCACATTGAAGCTAGCCACACTGAAACTAGTCGCCCTGACATTTGCGCTCTCTGCCAGTGTTTTAATCACGGGCTGTGGTTCTGGCAGCGCCGCCAAAACCACCACCAATCCCGATACCAATACGGGCACTCCCAGCCCAGATAGCTTTACCTATAAAGGCCAAAAGCCCGCTAGCAACCCCGATATCCTCAAGTTCCAAACCAGTTTATGGGTCAATATCGCGCGCGAAGATCGCTGCGGCGGCTGCCACAACGCCACCGGCCAAGCGCCCCGTTTTGCGCGCGCCGATGATATCAACCTTGCCTATGAAGCCTTGGTGAGCAATGGTTTGGTAACGCTCTCCAACCCATCGCAATCGGTCATTGTGGATAAGGTCTCCAAAGGCCATAACTGCTGGCTCGCCAATGCCGCAGCCTGTGGCGATACTTTGGTAAGTTGGATTAACAATTGGGCTGGCCCAGTAACTACCACTGCCAACAGTGTTGCATTAATTGCACCGCCAGAAAAAGACGTCGCCAACAGCAAAACCTTCCCCAAAGATCCCAAAGACCCGCTAAACCCCAATAACTTTGCGAAAACGGTTTACCCAGTACTTACCGACTACTGTTCGCGCTGCCACTCGGAGACCGCAGTAACCAAACAGCAACCTTACTTTGCACAGTTTGATAGCCAAATTAAAGAAAGCGACCCGAGTTTTGAGACTATTTATGCCGCTAATCTGGCGATTGCCTATGACGCCTCCAAAACCAAAATACGCTTAGATAACCCCGCCCAGTCGCGCTTTGTACAGCGTTTACGTGCTGAATCTCATAACTGCTGGAGCGATTGCACCGCCAACGCCGCCGAAATGGAAGCGAAAATTACGGCCTTCGCTAATTCCATACTTCCGGTAGAAGTTAACTCCAAATTGGTAATCAGCAAAACTGTTGGCTTGGGCGATGCCTTTGTACTCACCAGCGGCGGCCGAGTGGATACCAATCTGATCGCCAAATATGAATTTAAATCCGGCAGAGGCAGCATCGCCTATGACACCAGCGGTGTAGAACCCGCCGCGCACTTAAACCTTATGGGCGATGTAGGTTGGAGCAGTGCTTGGGGTATCAAAGTAAAAGATACTGGACGCGCGCAAGCAACTACGGCCACCAGCCGCAAGTTT
>CAUOQW010000006.1:0-16953 GCA_963506825.1 uncultured Cellvibrio sp. | reverse complement strand
TTTATAACGAGTTGATCATCCGGTAACTGCTTGTCGGTCGATCCTGTTGATTAATTCCAGTTAATACCGTCTTTCTAATTAGTTGGCTTTTTGCCGGTTTTTGCTAATTAAAGCAGTTTTAAAATCCATTTCGTCGTTATTCTTAGGGTTGGTACATTAACAAATTATGAACAATGTTGAAACAATAAATCCCACACCCCGTGCCCCAAACGCGCGCCACGCTTCTCAAATTTGGTAATTGGGCGGTATTCTGGCCTTGGGCTGTAACCTTTATTTTCGTCGAGATTAGTGTATTTTTCGGCGCCGTTCATGACTTCTAGCATCTGTTCAGCGTAGTTCTGCCAGTCGGTTGCCATATGGAAAACGCCGCCGAGCTTCAATTTTGGGCGCACTTTTTGAACAAATGCAGACTGTAATATACGGCGTTTATTATGCTTTTTCTTGTGCCAAGGATCAGGAAAATATAACTGCAAACGATCGATAGACGCATCTGCGATGCAATCTTCCAACACATCCATAGCGTCAGCCATATAGACGCGCAAGTTTGTTACGCCCGCTTTACCTGCTTCGTTAATCAACTTACCCACACCCGGCGGATGCACTTCAATGCCGATAAAATCTTTATCCGGTTCATTTTTCGCCATTTCCAACAGCGAGTCGCCCATGCCGAAACCAATTTCCAACACTACGGGCGCTTGACGGCCAAAGATGGATTCCAAATCAATGGCGCCCTTGTACAAGCTCAAACCATAAATTGGCCACCAGCTATCAAACGCGGCTTTTTGACCAGTGGTGATACGGCCCGCACGAATCACAAAGCTGCGAATCGATTTGGGTTTGAATTCGGGCTTGATTAAAAAGCCTTCCTCACCGTCGGCGACGGGAGCGATAAACTCTAAGGTTTCAGACATAAATACCAAACTAAGATGACTTCAAGAAAGATGACTTCAAAAAGGAATTAGCGGCGCAGGGCATGAACTACCAAAGCCGCCCAGCCCACCAAAAAGCTTAAACCGCCCAAGGGCGTAATAGCACCCAGAGCTTTGGGAGCACCAAGCGCCAGCGCATAAAGACTACCGCTAAATAAAAAGCTGCCCAGTATAAAGGCTAAACCGCTCAGCTTTAAGGCTTTTGATGCTTGAGTTTGATAAAGCAGTCCAACGGCCAGCAGTACGAGGGCGTGATACATCTGGTATTGCACACCGGTTTGCCAGATGGCGAGAGATTCTGGAGTGATGTGATGCTTTAATCCATGAGCCGCAAAAGCGCCCAAGCACACGCTTAAAAATCCGCTCAGAGCGGCCACACTTAAAAATAATTGCTGCATTTTTGATAACTCTGAAAAGCAAAAAGCCGCGCTAGGCGCGGCTTTTTGAATGATTTGGAAAGCTTTATGCTTCCATCATCATGGTTTTAACTTTGTTCATGGCATTCTTTTCCAGCTGACGAATACGCTCGGCTGATACGCCATATTCATCCGCCAAATCGTGCAAAGTTGCTTTGTCATCGTTCAACCAGCGGCGTTGCAGAATCGCGCGGCTGCGGTCGTCGAGCTTTTGCATCGCTAACTCTAACCCATTAACGTTGGTTTCTTCCCAGTTGGACTCTTCCAAACGCACCGCTGGATCGTAGCGGTTGTCTTCCAAATAATGGGCTGGTGCTACGTAGGCGCTTTCTTCATCGTCTTCGTCGGCATCAAAACCAGCGTCGTAAGAGGCTAAACGGCCTTCCATTTCGCGCACTTGTTTGACATCTACACCCAGATCTTGTGCAACTGCATGGGCTTCATCGTTACTTAACCACGCCAAACGCTTTTTCGCGCCGCGCAGATTAAAGAACAATTTACGCTGAGCTTTGGTGGTCGCAATTTTAACAATGCGCCAGTTTTTCAAAATAAATTCGTGAATTTCGGCTTTGATCCAATGCACGGCGAAAGATACCAAGCGCACGCCTTTTTCAGGGTTGAAGCGCTTTACCGCTTTCATCAAACCAACGTTACCTTCTTGAACCAAATCGCCTAAAGGCAAACCATAGCCATTGTAGGAGCGGGCGATATGTACCACGAAGCGCAGGTGCGCCATAACCAGCTTACGCGCAGCGTCGAGGTTGCCGTTGAAATACAGATCATTTGCCAGCTTTTGCTCTTCTTCAACCGTGAGGATAGAAAAAGCGCTCACCGCTTGAACATAGGCGTTCAGGTTTGCGCCGGGGGCGAGTACGCCTATGGGCTGCAGACTTGTGCTTGTGCTCATTCAACTTCTCCAATAACTTCTATTTACATAAATAATTGAGCTTGAGGCTCGTAATTTCTTGCGTGGCTAGAGTCTAGCACTTGTTTTTTTAGAGTGCTATCTAACGGAAAGTTCCACAAGTGATGCTTGTCATACATTCCAATTGATATACGTCAACGGGGCTGAATTTGGATCAGATGTTTGAATACCGCAATCCAAGCACCTACCCACCCAGTCAAACCTGCCAACAACACCAACTGGATACTGCCAAAGAACCCCAAGCCTTGCAGGCGGAAGTTGCTTTGGTAGAGGGCGGCGAGCTGATCGACTGTGCTCGATACCCAAAAAAAGCCAATTCCCAATATCACTAAGGCGAGCAAGCCGCCGCCAATTCCGTACCACAAGCCAGTATAGAGGAAGGGACGGGCTACGTAGGCATCAGTTCCACCCACCAGTTTTACCACTAAAATTTCATCGCGGCGATTTTCAATCGCGAGGCGAATGGTATTGCCAATTACCAGCAAAACACCCAAGGCAAGCAGGCCGCCAAGGCCAAATACCATCTTCTTACCCAGCACCATAAGCTGCTGTAAGCGCTTGACCCATTGCATATCCAAGCGCACATCGGCGACTGCTGGGTCGGCGAGCAAAGATTGTTCAAGTGATGTTATGGCGGCATCACTGCCATTTTGCAAGCGTGGGGTGACTAATAAAGTACCAGGTAGCGGGTTTTTCTCCAAGCTATCGACCACTTCGCCCAAGCCAGACTGAGCTTTGAATTCCTCTAAACCTTGGGTGGGGGAAACATACACTACCTTGGCGATATCCGCACGGGTAGCCAGCTTAATGCGCATTTCTTCGGCTCTGGCGTCGGTCGTTTCCGGGCGCAGGAATACCGAGACTTGACTGGAGCCTTCCCAGTTCTCGCCCAAATGCTGCAAATTGGCAAAACCAATATAGAGTGCTGCCGGAATAGCCACCGCAATCGCGATCACCAACCAGGTCATCAAGCTTTGAAAAGGGGACTCCAACAAACGTACTAGACTGTCGATGGCAGAGGTACTGTGGTGCGCGAAATAAGCTTCGAATTTATCGGCCAGCCTGACTTTGCTCTGCACCGCACCCTGCTGACGAGTGGGTTCAGGCGCAGGTGCGCGCTCTGGGCGACGTGTGGCGCTGGCACCGCGGCTCGCGCCTGTAGAAGGGCGAGTACTGGGGCGATTACCCGTAACTGAAGGACGTTTTGATTTCACCACAGCACCCCATCGTGTACGAGCTTGCCTTCGACTAAGCCGAGGATGCGTTTGTTCATACGTTTAAGCAATTCAACGTCATGGCTGGCGATCATAATCGTGACTCCAACTTCGTTGAACTGACGAAATAAGGTCATGATTTCCTCGGATAGCTCGGGGTCTAGGTTTCCGGTGGGTTCATCTGCAAGCAGCATAGTAGGTTTGTTAACAACGGCGCGGGCGATGCCGACGCGCTGCTGCTCGCCGCCGGAAAGCACAATCGGGTTTAAGCGCTCTTTTTCGAGCAGGCTGACTTTATCCAGCGCGGCGCGCACGCGACGGCCAATTTCATGGTGGGGCAAGCCGGCGATTTGCAGCGGTAGGGCGACGTTATCAAACACGCTGCGATCAAATAGAAGTTGGTGATTTTGGAAAACCACGCCGATATTGCGGCGATAGTGAGGAATTTGGCTATTGGACATGCGATTGAGGTCGTGCCCATCCACCATAATTTGCCCGTTGCTGGGGCGCTCCATCTGCATGATGAGCTTCATAAGCGTACTTTTACCGGCGCCTGAATGACCGGTTAAAAACAGCATTTCGCCTGGTTCAACAGCAAAGTTGATGCGTGAAAGCGCTTCAAAGCCGTTGTCGTAGCGTTTGCTGACGTTCTCAAAACGTATCACGACGTCTCCTTTTTATTCTGTCGCTTGGCTAAATAGAGCTTCAATGAAGGGTTCGGCGGCAAAGGGTTGAAGATCATCAATACCTTCGCCCACACCAATAAAACGTACCGGCAAACCAAATTTTTTGCTGAGCGCGAAGATCACGCCGCCTTTGGCGGTGCCATCCAGCTTGGTCAACGCCAAGCCCGTTACGCCCGCCGCTTCAATAAATTGCTGCGCTTGATTTACCGCGTTTTGGCCGGTGCCCGCATCCAGCACTAACAAAACCTCATCGGGTGCGCCCGCATCCAGCTTAGCCAAGACACGTTTCACTTTGGAGAGTTCATCCATCAGGTGATCTTTGTTGTGCAGACGACCCGCAGTATCGGCAATCAACACGTCCATACCGCGCGCTTGCGCTGCTTGCAGGGCATCATAAATAACGGAAGCGGAATCTGCACCTGTGTGCTGGGCAATGACAGGCACCTGATTGCGCTCGCCCCAGACTTGTAATTGTTCCACCGCTGCCGCACGGAAAGTGTCGCCTGCGGCCAAGATAACTTTTTTGCCTTGATTGTGCAGACGCTTGGCAAGTTTGCCAATGGTGGTGGTTTTACCGACACCATTTACACCAACCACCAAAATCACATAGGGCTTTTTCACGCCCTCGACCACACGGTTTTCAACCACAAGCGGCTTTTCAACGGGGCGCAATAACAGCGCTAATTGTTCGCGCAGTGCGGCGTAGAGCGCATCGCCATCTGTCAGCTGTTTACGGGCAACGGCTTTGGTGAGGTTGTCGATAATCTCGGTGGTTGCATCCAAGCCGACATCGGCAATCAAAAGCTGCGATTCCAGCTCTTCAAATAAATCGTCGTCGATGGTTTTGCGGCCGAGGATCAGGTTGCCCAGCCCCTGCGCAAAGTTGCTGCTGGTACGGCTTAAGCCTTGTTTTATACGCGCAAAAAAACCGAGCTTGGGCTCAGCGGCTGGTATTGTTTCGGCAGAGGATTGAGCTTCAGTTGCCGCTACATCTGCAACCACTATTGGTGCAGCGTCGTCGGCTTCCGCAATGATTGCCGTAGGTTCGGCGGGTTTGGGTTCAGATCTTTTGAAAAACTTGGAAAACATAGGGGGCAGATTCTTCAATAATGCTGGATTAACAGAACAGGGAGCCGTAAAAAACCGTTATCCTATCATCATTCCTAACACTTCTATTTTGAAATTTGAGAATTAAGCCGTGAAAGCCGAGCGCCCGTCGCCCAAAGCAACGCAAAACAATCAACTTCGTATCATTGCCGGGCTCTGGCGCGGTCGCAAACTCAGTTTCCCCGATGTAGATGGCTTGCGCCCCACGGGGGATCGCATTCGCGAAACGCTATTCAATTGGTTGGCTCCAGAAATTCAGGGTGCGCGCTGCTTGGATTTGTTTTCGGGTTCTGGTGCATTGGGGATTGAAGCTTTATCGCGCGGGGCTGAAGTTAGTGTCTTGGTTGAGCGCGATACCAAAGCCGCTGCACAGCTCAAAGCCAATTTGGAAATCCTCAAGGCCGAGCAAGGTCGCGTTGTAAATGCAGATGCTTTAGGGGTTTTGCAGAAGGGAAATACCGATGCGCCTTATCACATCATCTTTATCGATCCGCCGTTTCAATTAAAACTTTGGCAAGGGGTGATTGAAGCTTTGGAGGCAGGACATTGGTTGGCGGATAACGCGACCATTTATATCGAATCCGGCCGTGACGATGAATATCAACCACCCATTAATTGGCAATTGCACCGCGATAAACACGCCGGTGCGGTAAGCTACCGGCTGTTTTATCGCGAGCGGTCATAAATGCCCTTTTAGAAATAAACTAATGTGGAATTAAATCCACAAACCCACTGTACATTCCATTTTTATCAAACGCCGAGATTTGAAAAATGTAATTACCAGATAGCCAACTAAAATTATAATAATTTTGCCAGGCGTCGGGGATAGTAACGTAGGTAAATGCCGCGTCTGTTTCTTTGCGATAACGCAACTCATAGCCACCCAATTAAGTCACATACAAAAATTGGCCATTTTCACGCTGACTGGGAATTAACCATGTTAAACCTACGGCACCAGCCACAGCAGAAACCTTTTCTGCAGGCGCAGATGAGTTTGCAGCACTGGATGAGGACGATGATGATGCGGATGATGCAACCGATGAAGCTACGCTGGAAGAACTCTTCGATGAACTCGACATTGATGAGTTAGCAGAACTCAATGATGAACTACTGGAATTATTTGAAATACTTTCAATTTTAAACCAATTAATATTAAAACCATTTCCTCTCGCAATAATAGAGAGTAGAAAAGAATGTGTTCCTTGAGTGAGCGTAACCGTCCGCTCTACGTTTGTCCAGGTTGCCCAACCTCCCGTATTCCCAATATTAACGGTATCGTGAATTACACTGCCATCCGACTCTTTGAGTGCGAAACTCCCGCCCCCTGGCCCCGCAACGCGATAAGTAATTTTATAACTTCCCGTGGTGGGGATATAAACGGGGTGATTTGCATAAGCCATCCAATCATTACTATCTATATAACCAATATTTTTACCGCCTCCAACATCTGACGTTGTCTCTGCCTGAATACCACTCATCGTCGAATAATCTTCAGCTTGTATGGTAAATGGCAGCGGATTACCCACACTTTCAACATCAAACCAATTTAAATTAAAGCCATTACCACGAGCAATAATCGATATGGTAAATGAATGATTTCCCGCAGGAAGTGTAATAATACGTTCAACATTTTTCCACGTGGTCCAACCACCTGTATTTGCAACATTCACCGTATCATAAATCGCGTTCGTGTCTGCATTTTTAAGTGCGAAACTACCACCACCAGGACCCGCAACTCTGTAGGTAATTTTATATTGCCCTGCAACAGGTGCGTTGATGGTGACATTTTTATAGGTCATCCAATCATTATCATGAATGTAGCCTACATTTTGTCCACCACCCACATCTGTGCTAGGTTCAGCTTGAACTCCACTCATAGCGGAATATGATTCAGCTTCAATTCTTTTAACAGGCGCTGCAAGAGCAGCTGGACTAAATACCGCCATAATAGGAGCACAAAATGACATTACCAAGGTCATTTTCCGCAATAATAATTGCCAATTTAAACCACGATTTAATTGCAGGCGATCAATAAATCCTTGCTCAATTAAAATTTCACCCAAGGATGTTGCCAGTTGCTGGTTTAAATTTGTGTCCTTACGGCGCTGCGTTTGTAAACTAACAGCTATATTAAGCTGCTCTCTAGTTATCAATCCTTTTTCTAAAAGAATCTGGCCAAGGCGCGTTGGCTTTTTAGTGTCCATTGTTAATACCTCCAGCTAACTAACATTTATACAGCTCTGCAATTTAGTCCCTCTAATGAGTGTATAACCTTTTTTAAAAAATAGTTTATGCGGCATGTACAAAGCACTTGTGGATTAAAACTAATTTGAAATAACCCAGCAACGCCTTATGATTATAAAATGTTAGTGATTTTTAACTAGATTATTAGCATTTAAACGTAAATTCTTATGCGCAAAAATATTAGTAATAGATAGAAAGCATCTATCTAAAAATTGTTTTAGATGAATGGCTAATTAATATAGGCGCCATTAAACTTTATCTCTCCAAGATAAATGGATGATGTGCCAATACAAAAAAGCACTTCATTCAGCCAATGGCGATCTGAGTGGGCTTTTGTGCTTCTCTTCCGAATTGTTTACTATGTACCTACAATAAACTCCCAAAGAGAAACTTCCATGCGTAAAGTGGTTTACCCGGGTACTTTTGACCCCATTACTAACGGCCATATTGATTTAGTTGAGCGCGCCTGCCGTTTATTTGACCGTGTTGTAGTCGCCATAGCCGCCAGTAATCGCAAAAATCCGCTATTTACCATGGAAGAGCGCGTAGTGCTCGCCCAAGAAACGCTTGCGCATCTACCCAATGTAGAAGTGGTTGGTTTTGATATTTTATTAGTGGAGTTTGTTCGCCAGCAACAAGCTCAAGCTGTAGTACGTGGCTTGCGTGCTGTTTCTGACTTTGAATACGAATTTCAACTGGCGAATATGAACCGTGCTTTAGCACCCACTATGGAAAGCCTTTTTCTCACACCCGCTGAACACCTCTCTTATATTTCATCTTCCATAGTGCGCGAAATTGCTTTTTTAGGTGGTGACGTAAGCCAGTTTGTCGCCAAACCTGTGGAAGCTGCGCTGCACAAAAAATTTAATCGTTAATACTTTCCGGGATTATTAAGGATATGTGTAATAACACGGATCGCCCTGTGATCTTAATTACCGGTGGCAGTCAGGGAATTGGTGCTGCTACTGCTGTACTCGCCGCGCAACAGGGATATAACATTTGTTTTAGTTATCACACCCAAGAATCCTCCGCACTGCAGATTTCCGAACAAATTAAAGCCTTGGGTGCACAGGTTATTTATATCCAAGCCGATGTGGGTATTGAAGCAGATGTTTTAAATTTATTTGCCCAAATTGACACCCATTTTGGGCGATTGGATGCGTTAGTGAACAATGCGGGTATTTTGCGAAAAAAATTATTTCGCGATATCGACGTAAGTGAATTAGAAAAATTATTCGCAGTGAATGTGATTGGCAGTTTTATTTGCGCACGTGAAGCGATCAAGCGTATGGCAAAATCGCAGGGCGGAAAAGGTGGTGCAATTGTCAACGTCTCCTCCATTGCCGCGCGGGTAGGTTCACCATTTGAATATATTGATTACGCCGCAACAAAAGGAGCCATTGACACATTCACTATGGGGCTTGCAAAAGAAGTTGTCGATGAAGGCATTCGCGTAAATGCTGTCCGCCCCGGCATCATCGCCACCGATATTCACGCAAAAGGTGGATAACACGGCAGAATTGAGCGCTTGGCGCCCATAATTCCTATGCAACGTGCTGGTACCGCTGAAGAAGTAGCGAAAAGCATTTTATGGTTGCTTTCCGACGATGCGTCTTACATCACTGGAAGTTTATTGGATATAGGTGGTGGGCGCTAAGATATACACAGTATTCTAAAAACAGCTTTAGTAATTCAAAAACTTAACTATTTTTATTCGTCTACACAATTTTGTCGTAAAAAATCATCGTGGCTCGGTAAGGTTTTCACCATAGATTGAATTGCTTGACGCGCCATTTTTAGCGTATCAGTAATTTCTTGATAGTCCATGTTATCTACGCGTGGGCAATATTTGTTAGGGCGAATTCCCATACCTTCAAATACTGACTGCCAACTGGTGCTGCGGAATAATTCATCCGTGCCTTCGCGCACTATACCGTGACCTTTGAATAAAGCGATGCGCTCTTGCAGTGATTCAGGCAATTCCATCGTTTTGCAAAAACGCCAAAAATCTGTGTCTTCACGCTGCGTGGTGCAGTAGTGCAAAACAATAAAATCGCGTACCTCTTCAAAATCTGTCGCCATACGGCGGTTATATTCTTTAATTAAACTTGGGTCACAATCGCGGTCGGGGAAAAAACGCAAAAAGAAATCCATGCCGCGCGCAATTAAATGAATTGAGGTGGATTCTAGCGGTTCTACAAATCCGGAGGATAAACCGAGCGAAAGACAATTTTTCTCCCACATGTTTTTACGACGCCCTGTCGCAAAGGGAATAACGCGTGGATCGTTAATGCGTGGGCCATCAAGATTTTTGAGTAGGGTCGATTTTGCTTCGGCATCGCTGCAAAATTTACTGGAGTACACATAGCCGTGACCGGTGCTATTGCGCAGCGGAATTTTCCAACCCCAACCTGCTTTACGCGCAGTGGCGGTGGTGTAGGGTGGTCGTTTTTCTTGCGCGGCAGTTTTCACTACGACGGCGCGATCACAGGGCAAATATTTTGACCAATCTTCAAACCCCACGCCCAGCGTTTTTTCAATCAACAAGGCTTTAAAACCTGTGCAGTCAATAAAAAAATCGCCGTGAATTTCACGGCCATCGCTCAAAATTAATTTTTCAATATTGCCCGTGGCGGTTTGTGTCGCTTGAGCAACTGTACCCTCGGTGCGTTTTACGCCGCGTTCGCTTGCGTATTTATGTAAATAATTTACTACCAGTTTTGCGTCTAAATGTACCGCATAACTTGCACCGCCGATGGGTGTGTTTTGCAATTGGGTTGGCCAGAAAAACTTCTCTTGCTCTGCCATTACCGAGCAGGGTGAAAAATCTTGTAGCGGCGAGGTGTCACCCTGCATGGTAGCTTTTAGCCAACACTGATAAAAATCGTGAGAACCTATGCGCTTTCCAATCACCCCAAACGGATGAAAATAGGATTCGTTTTTTTGTCGCCAATCAATAAATTTAATGCCGAGCTTAAAGCACGCTTGGGTATTTTGAATAAATTTTTGTTCATCAATGCCCAAATTTTGAATTAAACGCACCACTGGAGGAATCGTCGATTCACCAATGCCGATGGTGCCGAGATCATCTGACTCCACCAATTCAATTTCACACAAATCTGATTTGAGATGATAGGAAAGCATTGAAGCTGCGATCCAACCTGAGGTGCCGCCGCCGACAATCACAATTTTCTTAATGGGATTTATATTGGTCATAATATTTTTTTACCGCCACGCCGATATTTATCAAATTTCGTTTTTACTATTAGGTTTTATTACCAGCTTTGATTTTCTACCAAAAGACCAGACCCACTCGTATCCTGTGCAGTAGTGTATTGCCAGCTATTGACTTGAATGGCACGACGCACGGCGTCTATCGCTTTGTGCCGAGGGAAACTGGCACGCCAAGCCAAAGAAATTTTACGAACAGGATGAGTTTGCAAGGGCCGCATGACTAAAGCCTGCGATGAAAAGATGGCAGAACTCGTTGCCGATGACGGCAAAATACTAATGCCCAAACCTATGGCAATCATATGGCGCAGAGTATCTAAACTACTGCATTCAATAACGTTTTTGGTCGCCGGCTCAAACACCGCCAGCACTTGTTCGCGCAGACATTGCTTCTCGCCTAATAATAAAAAGCTTTGTTCATGCAAATCATCTAGCGAAATGGTTTTTCTAGCGGCAAGCGCATGGTTGGACGGCATCACCAACTGCAGTGGTTCACTGTATATTTCTTGGGTGACCACATCGGACTCAACAAAGGGTTGTGAGATAAGAATGGCATCCAATTCGCTGGTGCGCAGCTTATGACGCAGATCGCTGTTATAACCCTCGTAGCAACTCAAGGTCAGCTGGCCCGCAATTAACTTTAAAGAGGGAATCAGTTGTGGCAGTACATAGGGCCCCAAAGTAAAAATAGCACCGAGCTTTAACTCCCCACTGAGTTGATTTTTATCGGCTTCTGCCAGAGCGATAATAGTATCGGCCTGCGTCAGCGCGAAGCGCGCCTGAGCGATAATCTGCTCGCCCATTTGGGTGATGCGAATCCCGGACTTGCTGCGCTCAAATAGCAACACACCCAAATCTTCCTCAAGTTTACGCACCGCCATACTCAAAGTTGATTGGCTGACATTGAAGCTCTCGGCGGCGCGGCCAAAGTGGCGCGTCTCGGCCACGGCTACCAAATAGCGCAGTTCGATTAGGGTCATTAATAACGTCTCGGGGATGAGCAAACTCGGCTTGGCCGATATTAAAAGAACAAGAGACCGAATCTATCATAGTTAAAATTGATAGTCATTGGATTGTTTGCAGCTCCCGCTTTTCGGTAAAAAGATCAGCCTCTCAGAGTTAGCCCCTGGCTATTCGAGATCCATAGCTAGAAATTACATCTAACAAAAACAACGACACACAATAAAAATTGGTGATTACATGTCAAATGCTCAACTTTCGGTTCACTTTTTCCTCCAGATGCTCGTGATCCTAGCCACCTGCCGCGGTGTTGGCTGGCTCGGTAAAAAATTCCTTAACCAACCTCAAGTTGTCGGTGAAATGATTGCCGGTGTACTGCTTGGCCCAACCCTGTTTGGTTTGTTAGCGCCAGATCTGCAAAAAGCGCTCTTTCCAAAAGAATCTATCAGTGTGCTTTATGTCTGCGCTCAAGTAGGTGTTGGCCTCTACATGTTCATTGTGGGCTTAGGCTTCCGCAAAGATCACTTTAAAGCCAATGTAGGTGCAGCTGCCGCTGTGTCTATTTCTGGTATGGCCGCTCCTTTTGTTGTGGCGATTATGATTACCCCTTGGTTGATGACCATTCCCGGTCTCTTCTCTGAGAAAGCCACTCAATTTAACGCCACCTTGTTTATGGGTGCAGCGATTGCTATTACCGCCTTCCCCATGTTGGCGCGCATTATTCACGAGCGCGGGCTAACCAATTCCAAATTAGGTACCTTAACCCTCTCTGCCGGCGCCATTGATGATGCCGGCGCTTGGTGTGTACTGGCTATTGTACTGGCGAGTTTCGGTGCAGGTGCGTCTTTGGCAATCACTACTATCGTTGGTGGAATCATCTTTGCCAGTGTTGTATTGCTGCTTGGCCCACGCCTCTTAGCACCACTAGGTCGCATCGTTGAACGCGAGGGCAAAATTACCCCCAACGTGTTAGGTATTACCTTGATGGCCTTTATGTTATCTGCCTTTGTTGCAGACGGTATTGGCTTACATGCAGTGTTCGGCGGCTTCTTACTCGGTACTGTCATGCCGCGCGGTAAATTTGCAGAAGAGCTGAAAAAGCAGATTGAGCCTTTTGCAGTGGTAATCCTGTTGCCCACCTTCTTCACTTTCTCTGGCCTCAACACATCCTTAACCATGATTAATAATGTGGAGCTGGTGCTGATTGCGCTCGCCGTGTTGGCCGGTTCGATCCTTGCCAAAGGCGGCGCTTGCTATGCAGCTGCTCGCCTGTGTGGTCAGGACAACCGTACCGCGTTAGGTATAGGCGCATTGATGAACGCACGTGGTTTGATGGAATTGATCATTATCAACATCGGCTTGCAAAAGGGCGTAATTGGCACTGGTCTCTTCTCTATGTTGGTCTTGATGGCAATTGTAACCACCTTAATGGCCTCCCCACTGTTTGAATATGTGTACGGCAAAAAAGCGCGCGAAACTGGTGAGCTGGATGCGCTGGACGCAAAAGCAGCAAACGCCTAATTTTTAAACTGTAATTTGTATTGAAAGGATTCTCCCCCCTCAACCCTGAAACCCTTTCAGCCGCTCTTCCCCTAGAGCGGCTTTTTTATGCCAAGAAGAAAACGCTTCACCAAAAAATGTATGAAGGAAAAACTGATAATTTTAGGCATTTAGAATGTCGATTTTTTTTACAGAAATATGTTTGACTGCCGATATATGTGACGTGCATCACACAAAAATCAATGATTTTCAGAGGTCGGCATACATTTTGCTGTGCCATTAAAAGCAATCTTAGATGCCACATATTTTTTGCTTTACATTACAGGATTACCGCCATGTCATTTTTTAAACAAGCCGCTTTAGCTGTTATGGGTATAAGTTTTTCAGTCAGCGCTTTTGCAGCACCATTAAGCATTACCCTAACTAGCCCAACCTCTAAAACCGGTGCGGTCGACTCCACTTATGCTACCACCTATAACTATGTTAAGCCGGAGTTGAGCTTGGCCTTGACTGGCTGGACCTACGGTGTAAAAGAGACAACAACAAACACCACTTGTAAGAAATGGACTGCTGGCAAGCCCAAAACAGACGCAAACTGCAAAACATGGAATACAGTAACCACCCAAAGCCCTGACAACAAAGCGACCCAAACCTATGTAGGCAACTTTGGTGCAAGCAATGGCCTTGGGGTTGAAAAAACCAGCTCACCAAACCATGCCGTGGATAACGAGAAAGGCTACTACGATATGCTGTTGTTGTCGTTTAGCGATTTGGTAACACTGAACAGTATCGACTTGGGCTGGATTTCAGGCGACAGCGATGTCTCTATTCTGGCCTTTAATGGCACGTCTCCTAGCCAAGTTTCTCCTCTAGGCAAGAGCTGGGAAAGCTTACTGGGTAATGGCTGGCAGTCTGCAGGCAACTACTACAACGTAGGCTCCAGCCCTAAAGTCGTTAATCCGCTCAATATTGGTTCTCAATACTGGTTGATAGGTGCTTACAATCCCTTGCTTGATACCCAAATTAAAGACACCAACACCGACTACTTTAAGGTACAAGGTATTAAAGTAAGCAAAGTCATCAAAGTACCAGAGCCTAGCGCCTTGTTTCTGTTTAGCCTTGGTCTGTTAGGCTTGGTTGCAGTTCGTCGTCGTTCTCACTAAGTTTTGGTTGAACAAAAAGGGCGCCTTGGATTGACCAAGGCACCCTTTGTATTTGGCTGGTTTTTGTACCTAATACCAGTCAGGTTATTTTTTCTCGCTCAACTGTCTGCGCAGCGCGGTAATAACCGGTACAACCTCAGGGCGAATCTGCCGCCATAAATAAAAGGCTTCAGCTGCCTGACCAATCAACATTCCCAATCCATCGGCCAATTTAGCCGCACCCTGTTCCGCAGCCCATTTTAGAAATACAGTGGGTTCAGCACCGTACATAAGGTCGTAACAGCAGGCATTTGAGCGCAATAAGCTATTCGGCAAAGGCGGTAAATCGCCGCTTAAACTGGCTGAAGTTCCGTTAATTACCACATCAAAGCTTTCGCCAGCCAACCGCTCAAAGCTGCAAGCTTGTACGTTACCAAGATCATGAAAGTGCGCAGCCAATTCCTCGGCTTTTGACACTGTGCGGTTGGCGATAACCACCTGTGAAGGATGCTCCGCCAATACTGGCTGCATAATCCCACGCACCGCACCGCCTGCGCCCAAGATTAAAATACGCTTCCCCTGCAACTCCCATCCGAGGTTGTGCATATCGTGCACCATGCCAATACCGTCGGTGTTATCGCCCAGCACAAGCCCATTAGCCTGTATTGCCAAAGTATTCACCGCCCCCGCCCGCTGCGCGCGTGGAGTTAGCTGCTGCGCAAATTGAAAAGCTTCAACTTTGAAAGGTACAGTCACATTCAAGCCTTTGCCGCCCTCGGCAAAAAACGCCTGCACTGTTTTTACAAATGCGTCTTCTGCGACCAATTGCTTGGCGTAATGCAAATCCTGGCCAGTTTGCTCAGCGAACTGGCGGTGAATAGCGGGGGATTTACTGTGATTAATGGGGTTGCCGAAAACGGCGTATTGATCGGTCATTGAATATCCATCTAAACAATATTGTTATTAAGGTTTTATTTTAGCCAATCGCGATGCGGCAAGAACTGCTCGTAAAGCTCTGCCTCAGGGCTACCTGCCTCGGGCTGAAAATCGTATTCCCAGCGCACCAACGGCGGCAGCGACATTAAAATTGATTCTGTACGACCGCCAGTTTGTAAACCAAAGAGAGTGCCACGGTCATAGACCAAATTAAATTCTACATAGCGACCGCGACGATAGAGTTGAAACTGGCGCTCGCGCTCACCAAAGGGTATGTTTTTACGCGCAGCCAAAATAGGTTGATAAGCCGGAACAAAACTGTCGCCCACGGCGCGCAAAAACGCAAAACTCTTTTCGAAACCCTGTTCGTTCAAATCATCAAAAAATAACCCGCCGACACCGCGCGCTTCATTGCGATGCTTAAGGTAAAAATAATCATCGCACCATTTTTTGTAGCGCGGATAAACCTCATTACCAAAAGGGTCGCAGGCATCTTTAGCGGTTTGATGCCAATGAATCACATCAGCCTCATCGCCGTAGTAGGGTGTTAAGTCATAGCCCCCGCCAAACCACCATACCGGCTCCGCACCGTCTTTCTCGGCAATAAAAAACCGTACATTGGCATGGCTGGTGGGTACATAGGGGTTGTTAGGGTGAATTACAAGGGAGACACCCATAGCCTCAAACGCGCGGCCCGCTAATTCAGGGCGATGCGCCGTGGCCGATGCGGGCATTTGTGTGCCGTGGACATGAGAGAAGTTAACGCCACCTTTTTCAATTACAGCACCATTTGCAAGCACACGGGTGCGGCCACCGCCACCTTCGGCACGTACCCAGGAATCCTCCACAAAACCTGCGCCGCCATCTTCCGCAGCAAGCACATTGCAAATACGATCTTGTAAATCCAAAAGATAGGCTTTAACGGCTGACTTATCAGGTGCATTACTCATAGGGCTTTTTACTCTGTGGCGGGATTCGAACACCCATTCTACTTGGGTCAGTTTGAAAGCACTAAGCCACGTATTTGATGTATATCATCTATAGGTGAAAAGTGGTCACTATCCCGCGCGAACAACTTCGCCCGTCATTAGATCGCGGATCTCTGAAGGATTTACACGCTTGCCAACCGCGCCCGAAGTAATAGCATCCAGTTCATCACCAAAATAGCGGTGTACATCAAAACCGTTGCGCGCGGGCGCACGGCCTTGCAAATTGCAGGAGGTGGAAACAATAGGCGCGCCAAAGGCTTTACTTAAACCGGCAGCAACAGGGTGGTCGGTCACGCGCAATGCAACACCAGTGTAGTCGCCAGTAATCCATTTAGGCGCAAGGCCGTTATTGGGCACCAACCAAGTCACGGGGCCAGGCCAGGTTTTCTTGATACGTTGACGCTGAATATCGTTCAAATGATAGATAAAAGGCTCGAACAGGCTGATATCGGCTGCCAACAGGATCAAACCCTTATTGACAGGGCGCTGCTTCATTTCCAGCAAACGCATCACTGCATCCTCACTAAAAGGATTGCAACCCAAACCCCATACCGCTTCAGTAGGGTAGGCGACCACACCGCCCTGCCACATTTGCTTAGCGGCATATTGTACGCGGGGATTTAACGACCAATTAATCATAAAAAATGCCTTAAAAGTAGATGCTGGCAATCTAC
>CAUOQW010000005.1:0-17033 GCA_963506825.1 uncultured Cellvibrio sp. | reverse complement strand
TAACTGCGAGAGTGCAATCATCGGGCATTCGAATTCTTTTGCGATACCTTTAAGCGAGCGCGAGATTTCAGAGATTTCTTGTGTACGACCTTCGCCGCCGCCAGCCACCGTCATCAACTGTAAGTAGTCGACCATGATCATGCCGGGGTTGCCGTGTTCGCGGGCGATGCGGCGGATACGGGCGCGCATTTCTTGTGGATTTAGGCCGCCGGTATCGTCGATAAACAGGAGTTTATCTTTCATTTTTTGCACAGCAGAAGAGAGCTTCGGCCAATCCTCTTCGGTCAATTTGCCGTTACGCATTTTACCTTGGTCAATGCGGCCGAGGGAGGACATCATCCGCATCACCAGCGCGTTGGACGGCATCTCCATACTGAATACGAGCACGGGTTTTGGCTGACTAAAAAGCGCACCTTCTACAAAATTAAGTGCGAGCGCGGTTTTACCCATGGAGGGACGCGCCGCTAGAACAATTAATTCGCCGGGTTGCCAGCCGGAGGTGCGACTGTCTAAATCGGTAATACCTGAAGGCACGCCGGTGATATCACTGCCAGAGCGGAAGAGTTCGTCAATGCGCTGAACGGTAGATTTTAAAAGGTCATTTACGCCGACCAAACCGCCCTCTTTCGGGCGATCTTCGGCGATATCGGCGATACGTTTTTCAGCGATTTGCAGTAGGTCATCGGAATCCAAACCTGCGGGGTTAAAACTGGATTTACTGATTTCCGAGGTAGCGGCAATGAGTTGGCGAAGCGTCGAGCGCTCACGCACAATTTTGGCGTAGGCGACTATATTAGCCGCACTGGGCGTGTTATTGGCCATCTCGACCAAGTAACCCAAGCCACCTACGCGCTCTAATTCGTCGTGTTTATGGAGTTCTTCTGAAAGGGTAATCACATCCAGCGGTTCGCCCGCTTCTTGGAGCTTGATCATCATGCGCAGAATCAGGCGATGATCTTCACGGAAGAAGTCTGTCTCACCCACCACTTCAAGCACCGCATCCAAGCGATTATTTTCCAGCATCAAGCCGCCCAGCACAGATTGCTCGGCTTCTATGGAATGCGGAAGCGTAGACTTGGAAGTGAGCTCACTCGCGAGCTTGTCTTCAAAGCTGGCGTGTTCGAAAATGGTATCGGACATAAAAACTACTTTATAAGAGAAACTGGTTTTTATTTGGACAAAAAAATGGGCACTAGCTTCAACCCTTTTTATGAATAGAAAGGGTTGTCGATAGTGCCCGATTTTCGCTTGCTTGTCAGTAACACTGACCGGCAAAAACCATTAATTGATACGCGCTAATTACTCAGCGATTACGTTCAATTTAACAGCTTGAACCACTTCAGCGTGCAATTGCACGTCGATTTCGTAAGCGCCAGTTTCACGCAATACGCCTTGTGGCAAACGTACTTCAGATTTCGCAACAGAAACACCAGCAGCAGTGATTGCATCAGCGATATCGCGAGTACCGATAGAACCAAACAAACGGCCTTCGTCACCTGCGTTAGCAGCGATAGTCACAGTCAACTCAGCCAACTTCTCAGCGCGAGCTGTTGCTTCAGCGATTTTTGCAGCGGCAGCGGCTTCAAGGCCAGCGCGACGCTCTTGGAAATCAGCGATGTTTTTTGCAGTAGCAGCAACTGCTTTGCCTTGTGGCAAAAGGTAGTTACGACCGTAACCGGCTTTAACGGAAACTTTGTCACCGATAGCGCCTAATTTACCTACTTTATCGAGCAGAATAACTTCCATCTCTATTACCCCTTACTCGTGGCTGTCAGTGTATGGAATCAAAGCCAAGTAACGAGCACGCTTGATAGCAGTAGCCAACTGACGTTGGTATTTAGCTTTAGTGCCAGTGATACGGCTTGGAACGATTTTACCGGTTTCGGTGATGTAAGCTTTCAGCGTTTCAACATCTTTATAGTCGATTTGCTTGGTGCCTTCAGCGGTGAAACGGCAGAATTTACGACGACGGAAAAAACGTGCCATGGTTACACCTCCTGCTCTTCATCAAGTTCATCTGCATCAACATCGTCTTCATCAGACAAGTCATCAGCATCCAAGTCATCACGACGCTCAGTGCGTGGTGGACGTGCTTTGCGCTCGCGGCCTTCTTTCTCGGCTTTGAGGATGAAAGATTCTTCGGTGATAGCACCGTCTTCACGGATTACAAGGCTACGCAAAATGGCATCGTTGTAACGGAAGTTGGTGGTCAACTCTTCCAATACGGCTTCGCTAGCTTCGATGTTCATCAAAACGTAGTGAGCTTTGTGGATTTTGTTGATTGAATAAGCCAGTTGACGACGGCCCCAGTCTTCCAAACGGTGAACTTGACCACCGCTGGTTTTAACAGCAGAGGTGTAACGCTCTACCATTGCTGGAACTTGTTCGCTTTGGTCTGGATGAACCAAAAAAACGATTTCGTAATGACGCATTTATAGCTCCTTACGGGTTAAGCCTCCCGCAGATGCGGTGAGACAAGGAGTAGCCCGAACAATCAGAAACGATTCGAGCCGGTTGGGGGTGCGTATACTAGGGATTTCGCTGGCAAGAAGCAAGGATAAATAAGCCCGGCGTAAAAATAGACAGCTGCCAAGGCTCGAAAAAATCATCACTTTTTGTATCGAACAAATCTTTACTCCGCGTTATCACTTCCCTACGCATTTTGAAACTATCAACGTCCACGCCTCTTTATACTAATTGCGCGTCCATCGCGGGTAGACTGCGGGCAGGCAATAACAATAATCTCCAGGAGCAAAGGCATGAATCTCAATCGATTTTTTAGCAACAAGAAGACGTTTATAAAAGCATCAAAACCCATAGCCATATTGACGCTCGGCTTAGCCCTCGCTGCGCAATCTTACTCAGCACTTGCCGGTGTGGCACCCTTAAGCGTTAGCGGCAACAAAGTATTAATTGGTGGGCAAGTGGGCAGCATTGCGGGTAGCAGCTTATTTTGGAGCAACACTGGCTGGGGTGGCGAAAAGTATTACAACGCCAAAACCGTTGCCTGGATAAAAAGCGATTGGAAGGCCAATCTGGTTCGTGCGTCTATGGGGGTTGAGGACAGTGGTGGTTATATCAACAAAACGACCAAAGCGATTAGCGATGCCAGCAATAAAACCCGCGTCTATACCGTGGTTGATGCGGCTATCGCCAATGATATGTATGTAATTATCGACTGGCATTCACATCACGCAGAAGATTACAAAGAACAAGCCATAGCATTCTTTCAAGAAGTAGCAACCAAGTACAAAGACTCCTATAACGTGATTTATGAGATTTACAATGAGCCACTTAATACCACCAATTGGAGCACCGTTATCAAGCCCTATGCAGTAGATGTTATTGCGGCAATTCGCGCCATAGATCCTGATAACTTAATTATTGTAGGTACGCAAACCTGGTCTCAAGATGTCGATAAAGCGGCTAATGACCCTATCACGGGATATACCAATATCGCTTACACGCTGCACTTTTATGCGGGCACACATAAACAATCCCTACGCGATAAAGCGCAAGTTGCACTTAACAAGGGTATAGCGCTGTTTGTCACTGAATGGGGTGCGGTTAACGCTGATGGCGGCGGCGCAGTAGCCACCAGCGAAACCACTGCATGGCTCAACGTCCTTAAAACTAACAATATTAGCCATGCCAATTGGGCGCTGAATGATAAGAATGAGGGAGCATCCGCATTAGTTCCAGGCGCAAGCGTAAACGGTGAATGGGTAAGTTCACAGCTCACCGCCTCAGGCGCATTGGTAAAAGATGCTGTTCTCAACTGGCCAGCAATACCCACAACTAGCAGCTCTTCAAGCTCAAGTGTTGCCAGTTCTGCAAGCTCCGTTAGTTCGTCAAGTTCAGTTAGCTCTGCAAGCTCAAGTGCAGCCAGTTCAATGGTTTCAAGCGCAGCTTCAAGTTCAGTGAACAGCTCAGCTGCATCGGTAGCAAGCAGTGCTGCTTCCAGTGCAACACCCAGCACGCCACCCAGCAGTGGAAAATCAGGCGGAGGCAGTATTGGGTTTGGCTTTTTGATGATGTTAGCGAGCTTAAGCCTGCTTGGATTCGCAACCAGAAAATCAGAAATACAGGTTTAACAAGTGAGAGGTCGAAGGGATTGGCTTAAATCCTTCGACTGCTTCGCGCTCAGGATGAGCGGGTTTGCGGTCGAGCTGATAAGGCCGTTCCCCTCATCCCAAGCTGGTTTACTGCCAAATTAATGAGTTTGCTCCGCTCACCCTGAGCGCGAAGCGGTCGAAGGGTTAATAAAGCGTGCGGTGTTTTAACGATTCCCATTAAAAATAATCAGTAAGTACAGCGAAGAGTAACAAGCACTATTCGCTGCACATCAGAGACCTCTATTCTTTCACCGCATCTGGATCAGGCGTTTTAGGAAACCACCTCTGCGCAAACTGAAATACCACCACAAAGAACACCGGCACAAAGAAAATTGCCAGCACCGTGGCGGATAACATCCCGCCAAACACGCCCGTACCAATTGCGTTTTGGCTGCCAGAACCCGCACCCGTACTAATCACCAGCGGCGTCACGCCGAGCATAAATGCCAGCGAGGTCATGATGATCGGGCGCAGCCGCATACGCACGGCATCCATAGTGGCATCGTACAAACTCATGCCTTGTTCGTGCAGGGTTTTGGCAAACTCGACGATCAGGATTGCATTTTTGGAAGCCAAGCCAATAGTGGTTAGTAAGCCGACTTGGAAATATACATCGTCTGATAGGCCGCGCCCCAAGGCGAAAAGTACCGCACCTAGAATCCCAAGCGGCACCACCAACATAACCGCAAAGGGCACCGACCAGCTTTCATATAAAGCAGCGAGACAGAGGAACACCACCAATACCGAGAGCGCGTAAAGCAGCGGCGCTTGGTTACCCGCTTCACGCTCCTGGAACGACATACCCGTCCATTGATAGCCAACACCTTTTGGCAACTGCGCCATAATTTCTTCCACCGCCAACATGGCCTCACCGGAACTTACGCCAGGTGCACCTTGGCCGATAATATTGACTGAAGAAACGCCGTTGTAGCGTTCAAGGCGCGGAGAACCGTAAATCCAGCGGCCAGAGGTAAGCGCACTCAAGGGCACCATTTCACCTTTGTTGTTACGCACATGCCAAGTACCAACATCTTCTGGCAGCATGCGGAATTGAGCATCGCCTTGCACAAATACCTTTTTCACGCGGCCTTTGTCGATAAAATCATTCACGTAAGAAGCCGCCCACGCAGAGTTAAACACACTGTTGACATCCGTAAGCGATACCCCCAAAGCGGCGGCTTTTTCTTGATTTACATCCAACTTGAATTGCGGCGTATCGTCTTGGCCATTGGGGCGCACCCCCACCAAGCGCGGGTCTTTTGATGCCAAACCCAAGAACTGACCACGTGCAGCAACCATGGCATCGCGCCCCAAACCGCCGAGATCTTGCATCTGCAAGTTAAAGCCGGTCGAGGTGCCCAACTGGCTAATCGCAGGCGGCACAAACGGGAAAACCATGGCGTCTTTGATTTTTGAAAAGGCACCCATAGCGCGCTTGGCCACACTTTGTACATCCTGCCCGGCATCAGTTCGCTCGCTCCAATCTTTCAAGCTTACAAAGGCGATGCCATTGTTTTGCCCGCGACCACTAAAGCTAAAACCAATCACCGAGAACACTGAACGCACTGTGTCTTTCTCGTTTTCCAAATAATGTTTTTCGATTTGGTTCATCACCCCAATCGAGCGCTCTTTGGTTGCACCCACCGGCAGCGACATTTGCGTAAACATAATGCCTTGGTCTTCATCCGGCAAAAACGATGAGGGCAAACGCGTAAACAAGAAGCCGAGCACAATCACAATGGCCACATAAATAGCCATGTAGCGGCCAGTTTTACCGAGCATGCTGCGCACGCCAGATTGATACTTGTCGGTGGCGCGATTAAAGCTGCGATTGAACCAGCCAAAGAAGCCTTTTTTCTCGTAGTGATCATGCTTAACGGGTTTGAGCATAGTGGCGCAAAGCGCTGGCGTAAGCGTGAGCGCAACGATTACCGAGAGCAACATGGCGGATACGATAGTGATGGAGAACTGGCGATAAATAACGCCCGTCGAACCACCGAAAAATGCCATAGGAATAAATACCGCCGATAACACCAAGGCGATACCGATCAAAGCGCTGGTGATTTGCCCCATGGATTTGCGCGTGGCTTCACGTGGCGACAAGCCTTCTTCCGCCATCACCCGTTCTACGTTTTCCACCACCACAATCGCATCATCCACCAACAAGCCGATGGCGAGCACCATGGCAAACATGGTGAGCGTATTAATGGAGAAACCGAATACCGATAAAACGCCAAAAGTGCCAAGTAATACTATGGGTACCGCAATGGTCGGAATCAGCGTGGCGCGGAAGTTCTGCAAAAACAGATACATCACCAAAAACACCAGAATAATCGCCTCAATCAGCGTGTGTACCACCGCTTTAATGGAGAGACGAACAAAAGGCGTGCTATCCATTGGGTAAACAATTTCCAAACCTTGCGGGAAAAACGCCGAGAGCTCTTTGATACGTGCGCGCACAGCATCGGCGGTATCCAAAGCATTTGCGCCAGACGCAAGGGTGATTGCCATACCGGCGGCGGGGCGATTGTTGTATTCCGTTTCGAATTGATAATTCTCGCCACCCAACTCAACGCGGGCAACATCGCCCAAGCGAATTTGCGAACCGTCAGCATTTACGCGCAGCAAAATATTTTTGAATTGCTCTGGAGTCGATAGGCGCGTTTGCACCACGATACTGGCGTTAACTTGCTGACCGGGCAGCGCCGGTGTACCACCCAATTCACCACCAGCAATTTGTGCATTTTGCGCTTTAATCGCGGCGGTAACATCCGTTGGGGTGAGGCTAAAGGTCGCCAGTTTGTTAGCATCCAGCCATACGCGCATGGCGTATTGCGAGCCGAATAAGGTGATCTGCCCAACGCCATTCACGCGGCTAAGTTGGTCCTGCACATTGGCGGCCACATAGTCGGCAATATCGTATTTATCCATACGGCCATCGGCAGAAACAAAACCAATCACCAATAAAAAGCCCGCCGAGGATTTAGTCACCCGAATGCCCTGTTGCTGCACTTCTTGCGGTAAAAGCGGCATCACGGTTTGCAGCTTGTTTTGCACCTGGACTTGCGCAATATCGGGATCAGTACCCGCCAAAAAGGTCAGGGTTACACCGCCAGAACCGGTGGATTCACTGGTAGACGACATGTATTGCACATTATCGATACCCGTTAAGCCCTGCTCAATAACTTGGATAACAGTATCTTGAACCGTTTGTGCCGAAGCACCGGGATAGTTAGCGCTAATACTCACCGAAGGCGGCGCAACTTCAGGGTACTGAGCAATAGGCAGCTTAAAAATGGACAGCGCACCGGCCAACATAATCAGAATTGCGATAACCCAAGCGAAAACCGGGCGATCAATAAAGAACTTCGCCATGCTGATTACTCCCCGGCTTTTTTAGCAATTTGTGCAGGCACTGCTTTTACAGCCGCACCCGGCTTCACTTTTTGTAAGCCTTCAACGATGACTTGCTCGCCCACGACCAAGCCCTCTTCCACCAACCACTTATCGCCTACAGCGCGGCTGGTTTTAATGGAGCGAACTTCAACTTTGCTCTCTTTGTTAATCACCAAGGCAGTCGCACCACCAGAGCGGTCGCGGGTTACGCCTTGCTGGGGAACGAGAATCGCATTGGCATGTACGCCGTCTTGCAGCTGGGTGCGCACAAACATACCGGGCAATAGCAATTTATTGGGGTTGGGGAAAAGTGCGCGCAGCACCACAGTGCCAGTGGATTCGCTTACACCCACTTCAGCAAACTGCAAACGGCCTTCCTGCTCATAGCGTGAGCCATCATTCAACGTCAAGCTCACCTTGGCTTCGCCCGGCGCAGCAACTTTGCCACTCATAATTTGGCGGCGCAGCTTAAGCAGCTCATCGGCAGATTGGGAAACATCCACATAAATAGGGTCAAGCTGTTGGATGGTAGTTAACACTTGAGTTTGACCTGCACTGACCAAAGCACCTTCGGTAACGCTGGATTTGCCAATCACACCACTTATGGGCGCGACCACTTTGGTGTATTTGAGATTAATGCGCGCGGTTTCGACCGCGGCTTTGGCGATTTCCAGCCCTGCTTGGGCTTGGGCAAAAGCGGCAACGGAATCATCCGCATCCTGCTGGCTAATCACTTTTGAACTACTCAAGTTCTGCACGCGATTATTGCGCGCTTTAGCCGCCGAAAAATTAGCCTCTGCACTCGCCAATTGCGCCTGTGCAGAAGAGTAAACCGCTTCATAAGTGGCCGGATCGATTTGATAGAGTTGAGCGCCCGCTTTCACTTCGGCCCCCTCGGTAAATAAACGCTTCTGAATAATACCGCTCACCTGCGGGCGCACTTCAGCTTTGCGATAGGCCGAGGTACGACCCGGCAAGTCTGACTCTACCGTTGTGGATGCCGCGCTCACTGTTATCACACCCACTTCTACTGGCGGAGCATCTGCCGCACCAGCGGGCGCTTTATCCCCACAGGCAACCAGCAATGAAGCAGCAACAGCCCCTACAGCCAATAAATTTAAGTATTTGATACGCAACATGAAGCACCTCTTTGATAAAACACAATCTAGTAATAAAACGCGGTCTGCTAATAAAACATGAGCCGTCCAATTCCGACCCTTATACATACACAAACGAATGTATATGAATTACAGCCGAAAGACCCAAGGGTTACAACTCACAAACGTCATTTTCTGGCTTAAGCTGAAAAAACTTTGCACAAATTAACGAAAGCCAATCAATCGTAAGAACGTGTAAGTGCGGGTAGCTTACCCTTATTGACGACAAGGGCTTATTGCCGTTATAAATACATACACCAATGAATGTTTATATAATCAAGGAGCTGCCTATCATGGCACGCAAAACCAAAGAAGATGCACTCGAAACTCGCAGCCAGTTACTGGATGCCGCAGAGAAAGTATTTTTTGAAAAAGGCTTTGGTCAAACCAGCCTTATGGATATTGCCGCTGCCGCCGAGCTCACCCGGGGTGCAATTTACTGGCACTTTAAAAACAAAAGCGATTTGTTTGAAGCCATGGCAGATCGCATACGCCTGCCAATGGAAACCTTAAGCGTGGCTTGTGCCGACCCTCAGGAACTTGACCCGCTGGGCAAATTGCGGGAGTTTTGGGTGCAAGCGCTCAAAGAAATTACCCGCAACCCGCGCAAGCGACGCGTACTCACCATCCTATTCTTCAAATGTGAACTTAATAGCGAAGCAAAGCAATTGGAGATTCGTCGCCAAGCTGGCCATATGGAGTATATCCACCATATCGAGCAATGCCTGCAAAACGCCATAGATAAAGGCCAATTACCCGCTAAGCTCAATATTCACCAAGCCGCAATTGCCAATCACGCCCTAATGGGCGGCTTAATTGGCAACTGGTTATTTTTACCGGGCAGTTTTGATTTAGACAGCTATGCTGAAACCATGGTAGACAGCTATTTGTTTATGCTGCAAAACAGCCCGCAACTGCTCTCGCCTTAAGGGCTCCCACTTTCAATAAAGAGCTCCCACTATCGCCGCGAAAGTGGTGCATCCCATTATTGGCAAGCGTCGCAACCTGGGGCGACACAATTCGGTAGCAGCTTCACTCTTATCAATGCCAAACCTTATGGCAAACAGGGAACGCTTACGGCAATCAGTCCACCCCAATAAAACGGCATGGCAGCCTTACCTATTTTAAGAGCGATGATAAAAACACCCTCGGAGATATGCATCAACCATGAAATACCTAACACTAAGCCGTGCCCTTACCGCCTACTTACTCAGCCTATGCACCTTAACTGCGTGTGGCGGCGGCTCATCAAGTGGTGGCTCAAATAGCCAAATCAGCAGCACCGCCATGCTGAGTTCCAGCTCATCCAGTTCACTGGCTACAAGCTCTTCTAGTTCAAGCTCATCCTCTTCTAGCTCAAGCGTCTTAAGTTCAAGCTCTTCTAGCTCAAGTGTTTCGTCCAGCTCTGCACCTGCATCAAGTAGCAGCCAAAGCAGCGCTACAAACAGCGCCATAACCGCCAAGCAGGCCGCCAGCAAAATGGGCAAGGGCTTTAACCTCGGCCAAATGTTTGATAACGAACAAAATCCCCCCACGCTCGCAGCCGCCAAAGCCAAAATAGATGCCTACTACGCACAAGGTTTTAGAAATGTGCGCATCCCCATTACCTGGACCGAAAAAATTGGCGGGACAACCTTGGTACAAGATATCAATGTGGGCGATGTGAACCGCAGCCATCCACGGCTTACCGTGATCACTGGGATTATTGATTACGCGCTAACCCTTCCCGATATGTATGTGGTGATTAACGCGCATCACGAGAAAACCCTCAAAGACAACAACAAAGCCGCAGTACTTGAACGCCTCTGGCAGGATATCGCCGATATTTACCGCGACCGCAACCACCGCCTGCTGTTCGAAATTTTAAACGAGCCGCACCTGAGCAATAACAATGCGATGGACCCCGCAAACCTTCGCGCTATGACGGGCAAAGCCTACAAAAAAATCCGCGCAGTAGATGCCGAGCGCATTATCTTAATTGGCGGCAACCAATGGTTTGGCGCACACGAAATGGCAATCACCTGGCCCAACCTTAACGATGTAGGTGCAGGGCTAGACCAATACCTTATGGCCACCTTCCACCACTACAATCCGTGGACATTTAACGGCGACAACCAAGGCGATTACGCCGACAACTGGACCGATATGGATATCTCCAGCCCTATGGATACCATGCTCAACTGGAGTAATTCTGTAGGCCAAGGCATGCCGGTTTATATCGGCGAATGGGGCAGTGGTTGGGGCAGCCGTTACCAAACCTTTAGCTGCAACAACATTCGCCTGTTTTATTCAAAACTGGATTCCAAATTTGCGTCGGTAAAAGGCATGCCTACTGCAGTGTGGGATGATGGCGGCTGGTTCAAAATCTTCGACTTCTCCACCTACACCTTTACCAACAACCTAAGCCAATGCATCGGCGGCAGTTGCGAGTGGGATGGCGCAGAGCGTTTTAATGCGGGTTGTTTGTAATTTCCGTTATTAAGTAGCTCTTACTAAAGCCCCCGCTCACCCTGAGCGCGCAGCAGTCGAAGGCCCCCTCGCTCCCAAGTTCCCGCTTGGGAGCGAATACCTCAGGCATCACTTAAATTTTCTAGGATGCAATTTTTCTGTGCGCAGCAATACAAGAAATAACACTCAATGCCACAAACACAAACGCAGTAGTTTCTAACAAACTTGGGAAACGCTGCTCCCACAAAAACCCGTAAAGCAATGCAAACAGCGTTTCAAATAAAATCATTTGCCCCACCAGCGTTAGCGGCAAAAGTCGGCTCATTTTATTCCACAGCGCGTTACCCAATAGCGATGCCAGTAGCGCAAGGCCCACTGAAACACCCACAAGCTGTGCCCACCCTATTCCACTGTGATCGCCCAACCCCAACGCAAGACAAACCGGTACCAGTAGCAACGCTTGCGCACCAGTCACTATCCCCAGCAGCAAATTCCAATCGTGAATAGGAATAGTATTAAGTCGGCTGAGCCACCGACTATTACTCACCGCGTAGGTCGTCCAGGAAATAAGCGCGCCCAAAGCGCAACAAAGCCCCGCCACTTGCACCGTTATTGTGTTCGATGATGGATTCGCAATCGCTTGCCAACCAATACAAACCGCACCCACCGCACAAAAAAATAATGAAGGCGCGAGCCGCTTGAGAGGAACAGCACCTTTATCCCTACTCCCAATAATCGTTACCGCCACCGGAAGGAAACCAATAATAAGTGACGCAATGGCGATGCCGCCCAAATGTATCGCGCTCGCTAGCAGTATGTAATAGAGCGTGTTGCCCGTGAGCGCCAACCAACTCAGCACCAACCACATTTGCGGTGTGAGCCTGCGAGTCAGCTTGCGCCAATGCGGCAAAATTAAAAGAAATGAAATCGCCCCATAGGCGAGATAGCGCCCAATCGTGAGCTGCAACGGAGAAAAATTGCGTACCAGTTCGGGCGCAAGAAACACCAGCCCCCAGAGCGCGCCCGCACCTATACCACAGGCAATACCAGTCGCTTTTGAACTGACGTTAAATTGAAAACCCACAGGTTCTTTCCACATCCATAAAATTTATTAAAAACGAATCATAGCATTGCTCGCCCAATTTCTTATTACAGCTAGCAGACTTCTTGAGAGCACCCATTTTCTGTTAGTCGCCCACATGTAATCCGCTGTAATTCCTATTAAGGTTTATAACACTCTAGAATCCGTTGAAATAAGCAACTATGATTTCGCCAGTTAGATAACAGCGCAGGTATTAGGAGATTGTAAGCGTTGCAAAGGGTAACAGCGGGAAGTCTCTGTTGTAGTCTCTGCTTGCATTCGTAAATATTTATTGCACCTGTTTTTTTTATTTCTGAACTTGATCCTGAGACAGATATTGAAAGCTATAAATAAAAATCTATTAGGTTTCTACTTTGTGCCCGAAAGCGGTCGTTGGGGAGAGGACTTAAATTTTACCGCTCATCAGAAACAATAGCGTTATTCCTTCTGGAGCTTGCTTTCGCTTCGGTGCCTGAATGAGCAAAGGCAAGGGCCTTGCCTAACCTAGGCAGGTCTTGAATCTGAGCGGCCGTGTATGTACTCTCTGAATATGGCGTTTGTGGCTTATTTTCACGTCAAGCTAGATCTGGTTAATTGGACTGACGATTAGAAGGATTTTTGACTTCTTATTCTTAATTCCCTCACGCTCGCGGCTCAATAAATTAAGTGTTAAAGATTTTGGTCTAATTTGAGACCGTATATCTCCAAATATATTAAACCGTATATCTACAAATATATTTTTACTCTAAATTATATTATTGTTTTATAAGATCTTTATAAGTCACCCAGACATTTACGGGTTGTAGATATACGGCCTACATTTTTGAATAAACTGTTAAAATGGCCACGCTGAGAGGCGGTACAAATTGCATGAATATAAAACTTATCAAATGCCTTACTGCGTTGCTAATTTTACTTAGTGGTTTTTCATACGGAGAAAATAAAACTATGGAAGCAATCCCTGGAAAGACAATTACAATCGAACAATTGGAAGAAATGTTTGTAGGGCTTAAAAAAGACACTAAATGGAATATCTCAGGCAATCTTCTTTGGGGTTATTTCTTTACCAGTCATGAACCTAAAAAGTTAGAAAAAGCCAAATCTATCTTAATCGCTAAAGGTTATCGTTTCGTAGATCTATACATGTCTGATAAAGACGACCCAAATGAGCCAGATCTGTTCTGGTTGCATGTAGAGAAAATTGAACATCATACGCCACAAAGTTTAGACGCAAGAAATAACGAGCTTTATATTTTAGCAAATGAACTTAAACTTGAGTCATATGACGGAATGGATGTTGGGCCAGTATCCAACTAATTTTAACAAGGCGTTGCAGCATCGTTCCGCTTCGCTCCACTGGACAGCTTTTAAGTAGCGTCTTTGTGGTTTTGCTGCGCAAAAGAATTCCACAAAGCCGCAACTTAAAAGCTGCCGCTGAACTTAACGTTAGCATGGATCAAATGAATTTAATTCTTTCTAAAGCTTTACCCTCTGAAAGTGAAGCGGTATTTTTGGTACTTATGGAAAGCGCGTTGTGGCTTGAATCGCGCAATATTTCACAATGGCCTGTAGATTGGCTTGAAACCAAAAAAGGTGAAATATTTAATTCTATAGATCAAGGAAATTTCTATATCTTAAGGGCTGACGTAAGTATTGAAGCTGTAGTTGAAATTAAAAGTCAGCCTGAACAATTGTGGGGCAATGACAATACGCCGTCGTTCTATATTCACAAATTAGCTAAACGCCGAAATACTGAAATTAAAGGTGTTGGTGAAATTGTTTTATCCTTGATCTCAAAAATAAAATCAAAACTTGAAGTGAGTAAAATTAGACTAGATTGTGTTTCTTCTAACCATAAACTTAAAGAATACTACCTATCAAAAGGTTTTGAGTTTTGTGGCAATGTTTCAAATGGCGAGGTTGAGCTTTCTTTGTACCAGAAGAGTATATGCTAACAAGTCGTTCCAGCATCACTTCGGCGCTTCGCGCCTACGTTGGACAGTTTTTAAGTCGCGGCTTTATGGTTTTGCTGCGCAAAAGTATTCCATAAAGCCACAACTTAAAAACTGCCGCTGAACTCGGCGTTAAGCAGGGAGTAGATCGAATGGCTAGAACATTGAATGCAAGTATTGTAATTTTTTGCCTTTACGGAATTTTTCTATCGTTTCTCTACGGCAATACATTTCTATTTTTCCCGGCGGTATTTGGTGTGTTCGGTCTTCTGGCAGTGCTTAAAGGCGGAGCATTTTTGACGGTATTAAAAATACTTTCAGCTTTAAGTATTTTGTCTCTTATAATTATTCTAATTTTCCATTATTGGTTTGAGCCTGAAATGGCCTCAACAGGCAGTGAAACTTATACCTTTTATGAATCAGTTGGCGGGACACGGGTTATTCTTGTCGCAGCGGTTCCGTTAGTCTTTCTCATAGGCATTCAATTTTTGTTGTTCGGTAAAACAAGGCAAGCTTAACAAAGCAATCAAACGGATGGTTTTTAAGTTGCATTTTTGCCATTCCGCTTCGCTCCATTTTATGGCAAAAGTGCAACTTAAAAACCACCGTTTATCGCAACGTTAGCAGGGACAATGAAAAAGTACTAAATAACATTTAAAGATCTATATCCAGAAACACCACTTACTTTTTGGGTGCATGTCCAAAAACTAGAAGGCGGTTCGTTTGATATCAACAACTTTGAGCCGCCGCTATCTAAAGTAATTGGAGGTAAAGGATTCCCTGAGTTAAATGTTAATTTTTTAGGGGTAGAATTACGGTTTAGCTCTGTGCATGAAGTTTCACATTTCATTTCAGTAATAGAAAAGAGAAATTTACCTACTACAATATCTCTCTCCTTGAAAAGAAATGCTGGCGTTTGTCCTAACGGGCACTGGCTTAGCTGGCTTCCTTCTAGTTTGAAGCCATGGAGGCAGAGGGTGCAGCTCGTTAAATTATTAAAAACAGCAGAAGCTGAATTCGCCAAAGTATGTTTAATCTAAGAATGCTAACAAGGCGTTGCAGCATCATTCCGCTTCGCTCCATTGGACAGCTTTTAAGTCGCACTTTTGTGGTTTTGCTACGCAAAAGTATTCCACAAAACCGCAACTTAAAAGCTGCCGCTGAACTTAACGTTACGTGGGGCAAGAAATAAAAACGCAACGCTTCGGCTTAATCCAAAAAGCAAAAGCTATGTTTTGAGAGTTTTGTCGTTTTGGAGTTTACGCTTCGGAAAGTTTGCACGGTGTAGCCTAACGTTCTGAAATATTTTTGGTTCCTTCGGTAGTTGTTTTTTCGCAAGTACCTTTTAGCTGTTGGTTTTGCGTTCTTGCAGTTGCAAAGTTCGCTTTCGTTTTGGCTTAAAACTCGGTAAAGTTCAAATTATTGTTTTTGTTGGTTTGCTTCGGAAGGCTAGGGGTTTAATGTTGTGGTTTTCTTTTTCCTTCCTTTCAATTCCTTCGCAACGTAGAGTTTCACGTAACAAATCGCTCAAGCACCGCACACTACGTGTGCTGGACAGTTTTTAAGTCGCGCTTTTGTGGTTTTGCTGCGCAAAAGTATTCCACAAAACCGCAACTTAAAAACTGCCGCTTAGCTCGGCGTTAGGCAATAGAATGAAAAATTTTCACATTTTATCGGTTCTACTAGGCTCAGCTATATTTGCATTTAGCTCCGCTTCCAATTCATACCCGAAAATAGAACGAAACGAGGCGCTGAATAGTAAAGATTCGGTCGTTTGCGTTTCCGCTGAAATTGCACTTAATACAAAAATATCACCACCAAAAAATGCAAGTAAATACCGTTCTATCGCTAAAATGTACCCAATGGACGAAAAGTTCGGGCCTCCACCTTCACAGCAGAACTTACCTAATTCAAAATGGGATCTGTCTAATGAATTTTGGTACCTAACCGAAACTGGCGAATTGTTTCTTTATAGTAATTCTGATGACGGTTATGTTTATTATTGGCAGTTTAGTACGGTTCCAAAAGCAAATTTAGAAAAGCACGGCCTTCTATACTGTGCACAATAATAAAAGTTTTGTTAGCGCAGTGCTTCAAGAAATAAATGCCTAACAAATCGCTCAAGCACCGCGCACTACGTGCGCTGGACAGTTTTCAAGTCGCAGTTTTGTGGTTTTGCTGCGCAAAAGTATTCCACAAAACCGCAACTTAAAAACTGCCGCTTAGCTCGGCGTTAAATATTTGAGTTTCGTTTCTTGTTGTGTGCAGTAGTAAACGCTTTCGTACTTTTGAAATTGTGTTTACTCTAAGCGAGCGTTGCACTTGGAAAGTTTGCAATAACGCCCTTTTGCTCGTCCAAGTTTGTGTTCCAAACGAAATCGTTATCCGTTCACAGAAAGTTAGGTACACTGCCCACCACAGCACGGAACAACACTGTTGGGTTCGTGGTTATTGCAAGTTTGGTTAAATTAATTAGCAGGTGGTTTCTAAAAATTTGCTGCGGCCAAGAGTCCGCGTTCTTTTTGAGCTATTGCCAGTAAGAAAAAAAGTAGTAACCTTGAGCGGGTTACTTTTTATCAATCACAAGTAGTTGTTGGTTCAAGAACGTGTTCTTTTATTTCTGAAACCATCAAATACTTAACAAGCCGCTCCAGCACCGCGCACTTCGTGCGCTCGACAGGTTGTAAGTCGCTTTTTTGTGGTTTTGCTGCGCAAAAATTTTCCACAAAAAACCAACTTACAACCTGCGGCTGAGCTTAACGTTATGCAGGGAAACAATGAAGAAAATTTGGACTACTTCAAACTTTGAAGAAATGAGTTGGCATGATTGCGTAGTTCATGGTTTCTTAATTGCAGAAGCAGAAGAGCCTGGTTGTGGTGAGCT
>CAUOQW010000004.1:0-17608 GCA_963506825.1 uncultured Cellvibrio sp. | reverse complement strand
CAAAGGGCGATATTCTTGTTTGTATGGATGCAGATGGCCAGCATCTCCCACGAGATATTACCAAGCTTCTTGAAAAGTTAGATGTTGGGTTTGATATGGTTGTTGGTTCTCGAAATAGGAAAGGACAAGCAAGCATCCAGCGAGGAATGGCAAATAGATTTTACAATTGGTTTGCGAGTTGGATGGTCGGTCATAAAGTAGAAGACCTTACATCAGGGTTCCGCGCCATTCGGGTTAAAAAGTTTCGTGAGTTTTTAACTCTGCTGCCCAATAGATTCTCCTATCCTACGACGATTACAATGAGCTTCTTTCGTGCGGGTTATTCGGTCGGTTATGTACCTATCGATGTACAGCAAAGGTTAGTAGGTACACAGAGTCATGTGCGTATATGGCAAGATGGCGTTAGATTTTTATTGATAATTTTTAAAATTGGAACTCTTTTTTCACCATTAAAATTGTTTTTCCCTATTAGTCTTAGCTTTCTCGTGACTGCCATTGGTTATTATGTGTTTACATTTTTAACGACGGGTAGATTTACTAATATGTCAGCACTTTTATTTACGACTGCAGTTCTAATATTTTTAATGGGTTTGATATCAGAGCAAATTACTTCCTTAATTTATAAGGATACAAAAGGTCTAGATCCGGAAGATTAGTAAATTTTTGTCTTGCGGTAAGCTTAAAATGTTAAGGGTTTTGCATGGACTTTAGAGCTGATATTCAAGGTGTCAGAGCCTTAGCTGTGATACTGGTAATGTTGTGTCATTTCAATATTCCTGGTTTTTCCGGTGGGTTTATAGGCGTTGATATTTTTTTTGTTGTGTCTGGCTATCTAATAACGGGAGTGATTTTTAATTCCTATAAGTCCATTGGCGCATTCAGCTTTCTTGAATTCTATGCTCGTCGATTTTTACGATTATTACCTGCTTTGATTGTGATGTTGTTGCTTGTTTCAATGGCGGCAAGTTTGCTAATTTCGCCATCTGAACAGGTTTTCCATGCTCAAGCAATTGCATCCGCATCTTTATGGTTAAGTAATTTCTATTATGCGGCTGCACAACTCAATTATTTTGATCCAAGTACTAGAGGTGCTTTGGTATTACATACATGGTCATTAGGTGTTGAAGAACAATTTTATCTAATCTGGCCATTGCTTGTTGTCGTTGCGTTAAAAGCGAAACGTAAGAGGGATAATGAAATCCCATCATTGATATCTATATTTTTTCTACTGTCTTTACTTGCATGTGTCATTCTTACTTATGTAAAACCCACGTGGGCATATTACATAATGCCTACACGTCTATGGCAATTTTCTATCGGTGGAATACTATATTTAGTCTGCCTGAATAATCAGCCATACCAAAATATAAACCCGGTATTGATTAGGTTTGTAGGATGTGGTGGATTATTCCTAATTATTATTAGCTTAATATTGTTGCCTACACAAAAGTATTACCCTGGGTATATTGCGCTATTACCTACAGTTGCAGCTGCTATCTTACTTTTCCGTGTCCCTGAAACTAACCAATATATTACAGAAAGAGTTTTTACCTTTCCTATAATGCAATATTTAGGAAATATTTCTTACTCGTTATATTTATGGCACTGGCCTATTTTTCAATTTATTAATAGCTGGCTTCCTGTCGGCCCTATAGCGAAAGCTGTGGCTGCAATATTTATTTCAATTATGGTGTCGACAGCCTCATACTATTGTATTGAGCGCCCCTTTCGTCATTCTATTGTTTTGAAAAAGCGTTCTGTTCTTGTCATTTTTGCATCGCTAGTTTTATGTTGCGGCGCATTCTGGGTTGCGGTCTATTGGTCACAAAAAGCATCTGAATGGAGTGGTGATGCATCCTTGGCCCCTTATAAAAATGCCCGTGTAGATATTTTGTTTAATCAAGGGTGTGATCAATGGTATATGTCATCAGAAGTTAATCCGTGTGTCTACGGAAATGAGGGCGGCCTACGTACAGTCGTTCTGATAGGCGATAGCATTGCTTCACAGTGGTTTCCTGCGGTTCTAGACATTTATAAAGAACCTGAGTGGAAAGTGGTTGCGCTGATTAAATCTGCATGCCCAGCGGTGGATGAAAAATACTATTATCCACGTTTAGGACGCGATTATTTCGAATGTTATGCATGGAGAGATAATGCATTCAAATATATTGCAGAGTTAAAGCCTGATGTGGTGATAATGAGCTCCGGGTTAATGAGTTTTACACAAGACCAATGGATCAAAGGAACAGCACGTATCTTGGATAGAATTGAAAATGATGTAGGTGGAATATATATTATTGCACCTACACCACATTTAGCTTTTGATTCCATCGAATGTTTAAGTCGGCAGGCCTGGGCTAATAAATTTTTTCCATTGAATGCACTTTGCTATTCAGAAAATAATAATCCACAGGTTAAAGAAATAACCTCGTATTTACAACAGTCAGTTACTTTACAAAAAAATGTAAAATTAATTGATATGAGCGACGTCATTTGCCCTGACGGAATTTGTTATGCAGAAAAAAATGGATTGATTGTTTTTCGTGATACACAACATCTTCACTATGATTTTGTAGAATCCATAAGCGCGGATCTGAAGGAAAAAATAGACAACCGCTGATAAGATGAATAAATATTCATACGGTTTCTGGTGTTATACACTTACGTGGGACAAATAATGCCTATAAAAAAAATATTAATCGTTACCAGAAACTTCCCCCCATTAATTGGCGGTATGGAGAAGTTAAATCTACATATCTGTCAGGCTTTAGCTAAGATTTATGACGTCTCTGTAGCTGGCCCTAAAGACAGTTCAAACTTTCATGAGCAAAAGAGTTTTGTGGAATTTTCTGCTGCACCTTTATGGCTATACATACTTTCAAGCTGGATTAAAACTGCTTGGCTTGCACTAAAAAATAAGCCTGATTTGGTGTTTTGTGGCAGTGGTGCTGCAATACTTGCAGGTTTTTTTTCAGCTAAAATCACTGGTGCTACGTTGGTTTGCTATTTACATGGGTTGGATATTATTGCAGATAGCGTGATTTATCAGAATGTATTTGTCCCCCTGATCAAAAAAAGTGACTTAATATTAGTTAATAGCAATCATTCAAAAAAGCTTGCCATTAGCGCAGGAGTAGATAGTAAGAAAATAAATATTTTATCTCCTGGCACAGCACTGCCATCCATGGTAAATAGAGTTTTTTTAGAAGAATGTTTTCGACAAGAATATAACCTCGAAACCAATCCTTTTTTATTGATAGTGGGTAGGCTAACGCCAAGAAAGGGAATTCAAGAGTTTATAATCAATGTAATGCCTAATTTAATTGTCGAATATCCTAAGTTGAATCTATTGATTGTGGGTGGAGATTCGTTAGAGTCAATTAAAAAACACGCTGGTATAAGAGATCAGCTTCATCAGCTTATTGAGTCTATGGGATTGCAAGAAAATATTCGTTTTCTAGGAAGTGTTAGTGATGAGAAGCTGTCGGCTGCTTTTTTTAGCGCTAAAGCATTGATATTCCCCGTGCTAGAAATAAAAAATGATGTTGAAGGCTTTGGAATGGTTGCTATTGAGGCGGCAGCACATGGGTTGCCATCTGTTGGGTTTTCCGTTGGTGGAGTTCCAGATGCTATAGGGCATGGAAAGTCTGGTTGGTTGGTGCCGTCTGGCGAATATGAAAATATGGAACAGAAAATAAAGGCGATATTAAACTCAAAGCTTTCTGCTGAGTTAACGGAAGATGTCATTACTAATTATGCTAAGCAATTTGAGTGGAGTCAATTCGAAGAAAAATTAAAAACTGTTTTGGAAAAAGGCTTTTAATATGCTTAATAAAAACAATAAACGGCTTCCCCATGCGGTTTTAAATTTAGAGTCAAGATACTTAAAAGCGAAAAAAATTGAATGTTTGTTAAAGCTCAATTCAAAAACTGAATTGAGTATATTGGAAGTAGGCGTTGGTTCAGGAGGCATAGCGTATTATTTTGCTAATATTTCAAAAGGTCAATATAAAGTTACCGCTGTAGATATTGTAGATAGTCGGTTGATATTTGACGGTTACGATTTTCATCTTGTCGATGGAGTTATGTTACCTTTTGATAGCGAAGCTTTCGATGTGGTTATATCTAATCACGTGATTGAACATGTTGGAGAGCTTGAGTCTCAAATGTCTCATTTAAGCGAATTGAGGCGAGTCTTAAAAAAAACAGGTGTGGGCTATTTAGCTGTTCCTAATCGTTGGATGTTGTTTGAGCCCCATTATAAGTTAATTTTTTTAAGTTGGTTGCCTAAAAAATTCAGGTCTTCATATCTTCGGCTCGTAGGAAAAGGAAAATTCTATGATTGCGAGCCCCTTCAAAAGTATGAAGTGGAAGATATGTTTAAGAAAACTAACGTTTCGTTTAAAAATTTATGTGTCGATGCTTTGAGGTTAACATTTGAGTTGGAAAAGCAAGGTTCTATAGCGGCTAGATTTTTACGCTGTGTTCCTGATTTCCTGTTAGAGCCTTTGACCCCAATAATTCCTACTTTAATATATAGCATTAAAAAAAGTGAAATTTAAAATAAGAAGTTCATCGCGAATCAATTGCCTTTTGATAGTGCAATATTAGCTTCTCTGCTTGCACGTCCCAACTCTCAATGAGTAAGTCAGGTTTATGAGGGTTTTCAATCTGTTTTATCACAGATAAAGTGAGATCTTTGTGGTCATCCGGTGTGTATAATTCATTGTGCCTATTTGAAAATAACTCTTTCATATCCCCAATTCGTGCAACAACCATTGGTGTTTTACAGGCTGCCATTTCATAAGCTTTTTGAGGGAAGCTAAGTTGACCATACTTTGTATCTCTTAGGTAAACAACTCCTACATCTAATGCGCAAAAAAAATCTGCTACCCGTTCGTGCGAAAGCTTGCCAAGATAAATGATTCGTTCATGTTTTGGCGGCGGGCACTTAGCATCGAGTATTCCTGCAAAAACACATATTGCATCGGGAATTCGTGCAACAATTTCAGTAAAGGCCTTATAAACCGCATCTATACCTTTGTCTTTTGATAATCCTCCGGCGGTACCAATGACTGGGGCATTTACTGGAAGATTGAAGCTTGCTCTCATCTCGTTTTTCTTGCGAGGATAGAAAATAGATTGGTTTATGGTGCTGGGTAGCGTAAGAATCAACGCGTCTTTAGAAAAATTATCTTTAATATAGCTGCTTAGAGACTGCGATACACAGCTAATTACTTTTGCCTTGCTTAGTGCTTTTCGGTAGAGTATTTTAACAAAAGGTATTTTCGCTAAACCAAAAGTTTCATAATCATCATAAAGATCTGCCGCGTAGATGCAGCCAATTTTTTTCGCGATCCATTGTCCCAAAATAACGTGTAAACAATCCGATGCACCAACAATTATGTCTGGTTTAAACTCTCTAACGATCTTCAATAAGTTTGTAGGGTGCGTTAAAAGTGATAAACGATATTTTCCAGAGGAAAGTCCAATCCAGCGAAGAGAGC
The DNA here is from genome assembly GCA_963506825.1 of uncultured Cellvibrio sp. Classification (GTDB taxonomy): domain Bacteria; phylum Pseudomonadota; class Gammaproteobacteria; order Pseudomonadales; family Cellvibrionaceae; genus Cellvibrio. The sequence continues at coordinate 12,101 of CAUOQW010000004.1, read as the reverse complement.
CTTTTTTAGTGGTATGAATTTCATCTTTTATTGAGCAGTTTCGGTAACTTAAGCACACACTCAAAACATCATTACCTAATTGCGCTAATTGATAAGGCTGCTCATAAAGCCGCGCGTAGCGATCAGCAATAACATCGTGACCCATATAGTAGCGTTTGCATAAATAAAGTATGCGCATACTAATTTTTAAATCTTTCGATTAAATTTTCAGCCGCTACGAGAGCAGCACCAACAACTTGATCCATGTTGTAGTAGCGATATTGGGCAAGTCTTCCTACAAAGGTTACATTGGCTTCAGGTTTTGCCAATGTTTCATAGAGTTTGAATAAGGCTTCATTTGTATCATTGGGAATGGGGTAGTAAGGGTCACCTTCAGATTGAGGGTATTCTTTAACCGTTGAGGTGCCGCTATGTTCTTGCCCGGTTAGATGTTTAAATTCTGTAATACGAGTATAGGCATGATCATTCGGAAAGTTTATTGTCCCGACACTTTGCGTTTGTGGTGTATTAAGAAAATGTTCGTGTTCAAATCGTAATGATCTATAAGGTAGTTTTCCAAAGCAAAAGTCAAAGTATTCATCAATGGGGCCGGTATAAACAATATGATGTGATGGATAATTTGATTTTATAGTGTTGAAGTCCGTACTGGTTTTTATTTTTATGTTAGTGTGATTCAACATGGATTCAAACATCTGGGTATAGCCATTGAGAGGCATTACTTGATAGGTGTCCGTAAAGTACCGATCGTCTGTATTGGTCCTCACCGGGATGCGAGCGGCAACACCTGCTTTTAATTGTGAAGGATCAATACCCCATTGTTTTCTTGTGTAATTCAAGAAAAATTTCTCATACAAGTCTTTTCCCACACTATTAAGGACAACATCCTCACTGGTCTTAATCGGATCACGTGGTTCCTTTACTCTTTTAAAATATTCTTCAGCTTCGTTTTCATCCAAATTTAAACCATAAAGCTTATTCAGTGTGTCTCTGTTGATGGGAAATGGATAGTATTCACCTTCAACAAATCCAAGTACGCGATGTTCATAATTGCGCCATTCAGTAAATTGTGAAAGATAGTTAAATATACGTTCACTATTGGTGTGAAAAATATGAGGCCCATAGTTATGAACCAAAACTCCGTGTGAATCTAATCCATCATATGCATTGCCCGCTATGTGATTTCGCTTATCAATAATGGTAACGTGGTGTTTTGCTTCTGCAAGCTCGCGAGCTAAAACACATCCAGCAAAGCCGGCACCAACGATCAAAAAATTTGTCATTGTTTAATTTTCCAATTTGCATGTCGTTTTCCTGTTTTGCCTGCAACACCATCTATTAATCCAGCAAAGAAAGCCCACATTTGCTGATACCTATTTTTTTCATGGATTAATGCAGCAAAAAGCCTAATAAATGAGCCGGGTATGGTTTGAAATATCCATTTCAATTTGTAGTACTCTTTAGCAATCAAAATTCTATTTCGGGTATCATAATATCGCTTCCACGGAGGGAGAGATATACAATAAAAAATTCTTCCAAAAAAATTTAGCGTGTAAATGTGAGCACTAGGATGAAGGATTTTACTTTTTCCTCCGATTATTATATCTATCCCTTGCTTTTGGGCTCTCATGCAATATTCGACATCGTCAGCGGCTAAAAAGAAATCATTTCTTGGGAGGCCTATTCTAACAAAAATTTCTTTTGAAATTAATAATCCAAGAAATGGCAAAAAAACAACCTTGGCCTCACTGGGAATATCGTTCAAATTGCGAGTTATTAAGTTGCTACTATTTTCTCTTATGATTGTTGTTAGCCATGAAGCGCGTGTTCCGTCTGTTGCGAGTGACCCATATATACAACTGTTAGATTTAACTATTTTTAATAGCTCTTCTAATGCATTGGTACATGGAGCTGCGTCGTCATCCATGATCCAAACTTTATCATAGCCGGAGTTAAACGCAGACTTCAATCCATGTGCAAATCCTGCAGACCCCCCTTTGTTTTCATTAAGCCGAATGTATTCTATATGTTTTGTGTTGTAGGCAGAAGCATGAAACCAACTATCAGTCCCGTCGGAAGAGTTATTATCAACAATGAAAATCTTTGATAGATTATATGTCTGAGATAATAATGCACGAATACAACATTCTAAGAGTTGCTTTCGATTATAAGTGACGACTAATGCTGCTATTTTCATATGATTACTGAGTGGTTAGTGTCGGAGGTGACTTTTTTCGAAGAGCAAACGTAACCCATGCAAGCCCCAAAAGATTGGCAATAAAAACCAACTTAATAAAAGTGGTGAAACTCCAAATCTATTGGAGTATATATATATATTTGAATTTGGCGCACTACTATAGTCCAGTACAGATGCGTACTTGGCAATATTAGACCACTTTAACGGGTTATATTTAAATCCATCTATGAAACATCTCCATAAGCCCGCAGCGATTGCCTTTTTTCTAGCATTATTACAGTTTATATTTTGGCTAAGCTTTATTAGGGACAGCGCCACGCTAGATGATGCTATATGTGTTGGTCTTCGATGCGATAATCTTGCTTGCGTATGTTGAAACCAGACTCCAACAGATTTTGTGGATCGTGCCCATGATAGTTCCTTCATCGACATAAGGTTTAGCAGCCACACAGCGTCTTCTGCCAGATTTAAATTTTCTTGCCATAGACAATTTTGTATAGATGATTTTTTGAATACGAATGACAACGGAATTTGTAATCTGGTTGGTAAGCTTAATGCGATTACACAATCGTCTTCTTCAATAGGGTAACGAATAGTACTCTGGATGCCAGTCTCGTCAATGAGTGTTATGGCATAAGAACTCATATCTGCGCCAGAGTCTAATAGAGATAGGCATTGCTCAACGGCAATATCTGGAAATAAGTAGTCATCATCGTCAAGAAATCTAATTAATATTCCTTTGGCGTTATCTAATCCCACGTTTCTAGCATGACTCACACCATGATTTAATGCAGTAATAACTTTTACATTTGTGACTTCCGAAAAGGCCTGAACTATTTCATTCTCTTTTTTAATATTTTTATTAAGTATAATAAGGACTTCAATATTTGATGTGGACCATCCTGCAATGGCTGACTTGACTGCTCGTTCAAGCCACTGAGGACGTTGCCCAACAGTAGGAATAATCACAGATAAGATCGGTTTATGAATTTGAGAATGAGTCTGAAAGTTCATTATCTGTCCGAATGAAAGTATTTTTTATCGTCGCTAATACGACAAATCGCATTTTTGGTTTATGGCGATGCCTGAGGTCATCAAACATATTCAGTGCTTGATATATAGTCTATTAATTTTATATGGAGGGTGTTTTTTGCACGTTTTTTTTGGGTTGAATAACTGATAATAATCCTAATACTATGTATTTAATTAATACTATAGTTGGGGAATTGGTTACTATTATTTCTCTTTTTTGTCGTATTCTTTTTCTTGCTTGTATGAAACTAATTCCTGTTGTATCAAAAGCGCAAAATACTCGGCTAACAAAGTGAAAGTTATATTTTTTGATTATGGCTTTTGTTGTGAAGTCGTAATCAGCACATATTGTAAATTTCTCATTAAAAAATCCAATTTTTTTGAATAGATGTCTTTTAAAGAAAAAACACTGCTGAGGAAGGTTTTTTGTATAAAAATCGTTTATGTTTAAAAATTTAAAGGCTGCATCATTCTTATATTCGGCTGGGCTGTTGTCTTTTGTAAACGCAAGCTTTCCATGTAAAACATCTATTTCTGTGTTATTTTTTAATACTTCTGATGCATCTTGCAGTACTTGATCATCGTGAAAAAAATCACTTGCATTCAAAAAATATATGTATTCTCCATTGATTCTAAGTAATGCTTTGTTCATTGCATTGTAAATTCCGCTATCTGGCGAACTCTCAAAATAAGTTAAATGATTTGATATGCTATTTAAAAAATCAACAGTGCCGTCGGTTGATTTTCCATCAATAACAATATATTCATAATCATTAAAGCTTTGACCTAAAACTGAGTCAACGCATCGTTTAATTCTATTGTGTTCATTAAGGCAAACTGTAATTATTGAAAATAGGGGCATGAGATTACTTCCTTACACTGTGAGTTGTAAATGTTCTATAAGTTTGTATAAGCCCTTGCCGTAAGTTTATTGCGGGAGTCCAAGCCGTTGACTCTATTCTTGATGTGTCTAGTAGTTTTCTGGGGGTGCCATCTGGCTTGCTGGTGTCAAAAGTGATCTCTCCTTTGTAATTAACTATTTCTGCAATTAAAGTGGCAAGTTCAGAGATGCTAATCTCTTTTCCTGAGCCAACGTTAATATGAGAATGCATTGGTGATGTAATTGCATTCCATTCATCGAGAGCTAAGTTCATCATATGAATGGCTGCTTGTGCCAAATCCTCTACATGTAAAAATTCGCGTTTGGGAGTCCCTGTTCCCCATATCGAAACATGAGTAGAGTCTTTCATTTTAGCTTCATGAAATCTACGTAAAAGGCTTGGAATTACATGACTGTTTTCGGGGTGATAATTATCTCCCGGTCCATAAAGATTGGTTGGCATTAGGCATCGATATTGCCGACCGTATTGTCGGTTTATTGATTCACATAGTTTTATGCCAGCAATTTTAGCGATTGCATAGGGTTCATTCGTTGGCTCTAATAGCCCTGTTAGTAAATATTCTTCTTTAATTGGTTGTGGCGCTAAACGTGGATATATACAGGATGACCCTAAAAATAAAAGCTTGTTGACACCAAATTTATGAGATGAGCCAATTACATTATTTTGAATTTGCAAATTCTCTAAAATAAAGTCTGCTGGATAACTGTTGTTTGCGAATATGCCTCCAACTTTTGCTGCAGCTAAATATACTTGGTCAATTGAGTTTTCTGAAAATAATCTATTAACAGCTGGTTGATCGCAAAGATCGAGTTCGCTTTTGGTTCTTGTAATGATGTCGCAGTCATTTCTTTCTTGTAATGCCCTAACTATAGCAGAGCCAACCATACCATTATGACCAGCTACGAATACCAATGGACGTTTCATACTATCTCTCGTATTTAGTTTTCATGAGATATATTTGTGATGTAACCATGAGATCTAAGTAATGCATTTCTACGAGCCTCTACAAGATCAGTTTTTATCATTTCATCAATTAGTTCACCAAAAGGAACTTTGGGAGTCCAACCTAATTTATTTTTCGCATTGGTTGCATCACCTAATAGTGTTTCAACCTCGGCAGGACGAAAGTAGTTGGTATCTATTGCAACAATGATGTCACCGATCTTGAGTGCTGGTGCATCTTGGCCATTAATTGCAATGACAATTCCTTTTTCATGTTCTCCTGCTCCTTCGAACTTCAGCTTTATGCCTAACTTTTCTGCGGCAAGAGTAATAAATTCTCTTACACTGTATTGCAAGCCTGTAGCTATTACAAAATCTTCCGGTTGTTCTTGTTGAAGCATTAACCACTGCATTTCTACGTAGTCTTTTGCATGACCCCAATCACGCTTTGCGTCTAGGTTCCCAAGGTATAAGCATTTTTCAAGCCCTTGGGCAATGTTTGCGAGTCCGCGGGTAATTTTTCGAGTTACAAATGTCTCCCCTCTGCGGGGTGACTCGTGGTTAAAGAGTATGCCGTTGCATGCATATATGCCGTAAGCTTCACGATAATTTACTGTAATCCAATAGGCATAGAGTTTTGCAACACCATAGGGGCTTCTTGGATGAAAGGGGGTTTTTTCTGTTTGCGGTGTCTCTTTTACCTGGCCATAAAGTTCAGAGGTTGAAGCTTGATAAAAACGCGTCTTCTTTTCTAGGCCTAGGAATCGTATTGCTTCCAGAAGTCGGAGGGTGCCCATTGCATCAACATCCGCAGTGTATTCTGGTGATTCAAAACTGACGGCCACATGGCTTTGTGCCCCTAGATTATAAACCTCGTCTGGCTGTACCTCTTGCATGATTCGAGTAAGATTAGATGAATCAGTTAAATCCCCGTAGTGAAGTTTTAAGCGAGCATTCTCTATATGCGGATCTTGATACAGATGATCGATTCGTTGTGTATTGAAGGATGAGGCGCGTCGCTTAATACCGTGAACCTCGTAACCTTTTTGCAATAGTAATTCTGCCAAGTAGGAGCCGTCTTGGCCTGTTATGCCAGTGATAAGGGCTTTCTTCATTTCTTTAGCCTTAATAAGGTGTAATTATCAAAATTAAGAGCGGTATTTAATTGTTATTCCCGACGCACTTAGAGAATTTTTATTTGTAGAATAATTATAATCTAAAAAAAATGGCATCTATTTGAAGCGTTCGCCCATCTCGATGGTCCGTAAACCCCTTTTGAATTGCCCAAAGTGTGAATCCTTGTAGTTCTAAGCTATGAATTAACTCTAACCATAGTTGTTGTCCTTCATATAGAGGGATTAGAGATAGTTCACACAATACTCCACGAGCTTTAAGGAGTATTTCTTGTGCGCCATCTAAAACTTGTGATTCATAACCTTGTGTATCGATCTTTATAAAATACTCACGTGCCTCTTCTATATAGCTTAAAGCAGCTGAATCTAGACGATAAATGGGGGCTTTTTCTGATCCAATATAGGTTGATTCCAACGCAGCAGATGAATGTGAAGTTAGCATTGGTAGGATTGACGATGAAACGGAATTTCCGGCTATATTAATTTCAATTTCACCATCGATGTTACCAATTGCGCCGCGTTGATGAACAATCCATTTTGAATCGGTAGATGTAAATGAAGTTAATTTTTTATGCGCGGATGATAATGGTTCAAAACTTACAATTGTGCCATTGAATCCCATTGCGCGTAAGCTTGATCCAAATTGACCTGTATTGGCACCAACATCAAAGACTAAATCTACTTTAAATCGATCAAGAGCCTTTTTTAATTGATATGATGGATTTGAATTAACATTCAGCCGATGAAGATCATAACCGATTTTATTTATGCAATGCCTAATGATTTTTTTCAGCTTCAAGCAGCTTCTCCCAGATTAAGTCTCTATAGTTAATGAAGTCTAGGTTCGATGTGTAGAATTTTTTTGCATTCTCTCCCCATGATGGATTGCTGAAATTTGGTAGCGCACTGCTAATATCGATTGGTTCATCAACGACGATACCAAAATTATATTGCTTAGCTAAACTAGAATATGTACCAATCTCATTCATGATAAATGGAATGCCATGCCTCAAAAACACACTTATTTTTCCTGATGCAAGCCCTAGGAACTCTAAATTTTTACCGGTATAACGGCTTGTATAGTCTGGCTGATAAAATGCTAAGCCTGCCGAAACCCCCGCCAATATAGTTGACATATCATCGACAAGAATGCATGCATGATTGCTGAGATAAACTTTACCTGCAGTAATACCATTAATATTACATCCTAATTTTTCTAATTCAATTTCCGTTCTACCATATCTGTCGTGAACTATTAATGCCCAGTCATCTGGCCAAGATTCCACAGAGGAAAGGATCTCTAATGTCATAGACCAAGCGCTAATGCTTCCCATCACTATAGCCACTTTTTTTTCCAATGGAATACCCAGCTGATCTCTTAAGCGGTGGCTATTTTTATTGGATGATCCAGAGGGGGCTAATGGAATTATTGTTTTAATAGTGGGATTTAGGCCATTTTCCCTTTGCAGATGGGTGGCGCGTATTTCATCTTGCACAAACCAGTGCTTTACAGATTTTGCAGCTTCTTTCTCAGAAGACTTAAACTTGGTAGATGTTTCACTTTCAAACATAATTTCAAATGAAAAAAACACAAAAGGCATTTTTGAAAGTTTATAAAGAAAGGCCGCCTCTATCAGCCCCTGTCTATCAACACCAATAACAAGATCGTAGTGATCATAGATAAATTTATACTCGAACCATACCGATAGATATGAGAGCCATTGCCAGCAGAGCCTATCGAAAATAATTCGTTTTACTTTTTGATATAACTTACCAAAAGGTAATAATGACAGCTCTGTGATGTCAGGCATTGAGGCCAAATTCAAAGGATACCTTATAGTAAGCTGAACTTTATTCTCAAGCAGGAGGTCAACGACACATTTCAGGGTCGGATTGTTAAATGTGTTACCGTCAGTATGAATAAGTAGTACACGTTTCATCAATAAAGTAACTCTCTTACAGTATTTGCACAGAGCTTCATTTGCACATCGGTTAACGCCATCCCGCTAGGGATATAGAATCCGTGACTGTAGAGTTTTTCTGCTACAGGATATTTTTCGTTTTTAAATAGGCCCATTCGCTGCAGTACAGGTTGTTGGTGCATTGGGCAAAAAAAAGGGCGCGTACCAACTCCTTTAATTGCTAAGCTTTTCATAATGCTCTCTGCGTTTAGCCCTGTTGCTGCGTTTAATACTAGACCATAAACCCAATAGATATTTTCAGCATAAGAGGTGTTGGTTAATGGTAATTGTGCACAACCTAGATTTTTTAACAATTCATTATATCTATTGCCCATCGCTCGCTTTCTTTTTATAAATTCATCGAGTCTTTCTAGTTGTGCTAAGCCTAGAGCGGCTTGCATATTCGTCATTCGAAGATTCCAGCCTAAGCGTTCATGTACAAATCGCTTTTCTGGTTGAAAACATAAGTTCCGTAGGCTGCGGCATGTTTCAGCTAAATCATCATCATCCGTAACAATCATGCCGCCTTCGCCAGTGGTTATATGTTTGTTCGGGTAGAAACTGAATGTACTTATATCGCCAAAACTTCCGCAAGGCTTATTTTTGTAGGTTTGGCCGTGCATCTCTGCAGCGTCTTCAATTACTTTTAAGTTGTATTTTTTAGCGATTTCTAATATGGGATCTATATCGGCGGGTAAGCCATATATGTGCACAATCATAATGGCTTTTGTACGAGCCGTTATTTTTTTTTCTATTTGACTAGCATCCATATTCCACGTAATGGGATCACTGTCTACAAGTACGGGTATTGCTCCACATCTGACTATTTGAGTGATGCAGGAAATGATAGTGAAGGTTGGCATTATCACTTCATCGCCAGGCCCGATATTCAATGCATCCACAGCCGCATCTATAGCAGCAGTTCCGTTGGATACTGCTATGGCATGTTTGCGATTTACTCGCTCCGCAAATTTCTTTTCGAACTCTTTAATAAATGGACCTTCAGAAGAAATCCATCCTGACTCTATGCACTCAAGCAAGTATTTTTTTTCATTGCCATCTAATAATGGTTCATTAACTGGAATAAATTCGCTCATTAATTAAATTCTCTTCAGTATTACGCAAACACCCCATGTATTTATACCAGCAGGGTTGCCTGTTAAAAACTCTTCAGCAGCTATGCGATTGAAGCCATTGGATTGTGCAAACACATCGATTTCGGGCAGGCTAAAATGGCGCATGGGGTGAGTTTCGTTTAAGGTTTGGACTTCACCGGATTCAATTGCTCTTGCATAGATTGTGTAATTAACATCAACTTTGTTTTCATTAGGATAAATTACTGGCTCTGCAATACGAGTAATTTCTACAGAGGCATCTGCCATACGCTTAATACGCACAGCTGGTTGTTGAGAATAAACTGCAGGGCTATACCAAAAATCAAATATGAATAATCCGCCAATATGCAAATGTTCAGCAGCACGCGCAAAAACAGCATTCACCTTATCATTAGTGGTTTGATAGCTTATTACGTGAAATAGTGAGAGTACCGCGTCAAAACTCTGATTTATTTGTATGTTACAAATATCACCTTGTTGGCAAGTGAAACCATTACTTTGTTTGGCCTGCGCAACCATTTCGGCGCTGCGTTCGATGCCGTGCACTTTATAACCGTGAGTTGCCATAAGGTACCCATGTTTACCGGTACCAGAGCCAAACTCTAATAAATTACCATTTACTACTCCGTACCTACTAAGCAAGTTTCTAATATACTCGGTTTCACCTGCATAATCTTTATCTTGATAAAGGAGATCATAATAGCGGCTGTAAGCATTAAATAGCTGCACGTCATTTTTCATTTTTCAATTTCCAGAATGAAGTGACAATAAATATTTTCGCCAAACTCCGATTTGTTTCGTAATACATATAATCGATACATCATGCCAGCTTCGGTAATTGGATCAAGCACGCGCTCTTTGAGTTGTTCTGCATTATATTTGCGTGATGATGGTACCCCCATGTAATCAATCCTCACGTATTCCTTTGCCGCTGGATCTGAATATCCCTTGTCGAAATACTCGGGCGTGGCATATGAACAATAATGTGTGTGCATGTAAAGCGGTAGAATTATCATTTTTCCACCGGGCTTGAGTATTCGTGCTGCTTCAGGTATCAGGCGTTTATCGTCATCCTTCATAAACATTTCATAGGCGCAATGTAGTGAGCAGCCAGATACTGATTCAGACTCAAAACTTGTCTTGGTTGCATTTTCTATTCGGTAGTAGTCCAGATTGCGATAGGCTGGATTATTGTTATCTAAATCAATAGCGAATGAGGATAGTGATAGACGCTCTCTTAATAAGCTTGCCCATGGAGATGTGCATGCTGCAACATCAATAAAAATGTCATTTGGGGTGTAATGCTCTAATCCTAAAAGCTTTTTTGAGAGCCAGTGTTCAAGAAGTTTTTCATCCCACACTCCACTACTTTGACCTCCATGATAGTCTAGGGGAAACCACCCCTCTAATTTAAATTTTCTGAGCTCTTCGGCCGATGGGGTGTAATCGTGAATAACAATACCTAGTTCGCGAATACTTTCCTCAATCATCAGTAGTTCGGAGGGCGTAGGATTGTTATAGACGGGTGCGTTTCGGCAGCGCCATTTAAAATAGATATTTTTACATATGCGTATGAATACCTTTAATGGGCCTACAGTCCCATGATGTTTTATTCTTCTTAGAATTTTCATTCAATAACCTTAGCTTCTGGAGCTGAGATACCTGAAAATCGTGTTTTGTCTGCGTCGCCAGCATATGGGCCTTGTTTGACTTCGATAATTTCGCTGGATTCAAGCATTTCAAATCCATGCCCACCAAAGGCCAGCAAAATAACATCACCGCAGTTTAAAATATGGCTTTCTAAATAGTTCTGCACATCATCATAAAAATCTACTCGTACTTTTCCTGATTTAATAAATAGTACTTCTTGAGTAAAGTGTACTTGGCGCGGAACCGGATTGTGGATGTGTGGTTGTATTACATATCCTTTTGGGCGATTCATATACGCAAGCTGTTGTGAATAATCATTCGGTGTAAAAAATTTTATGCCCTGCTCGTTATAACTCGTGCGTAATATTGTTGCCAGTATGTGCCCAGCATGGGTGATATTTTCAATCATATGTGGCCCTCATTAAAATATTTTGCCTTATGTGTCCATTCTTTTACGCTTAGATCTTCTCGATACATCCGCTGATGATAGGCGTAGCCCTCTGCATGACCATTTCTCATTTCGTTGAGGGCATACATTGCATCAGCTTCTAAGCGGGCTCTATGGTTCAGTTGTTTCATCCCCCAGCTAATGAATTTAATAAGTAAATTTTTCTTCAGTGTGGTTTTTCCATCGCGTATATCGCTATATGAATCTGAGACGCCTTGATTAAAGCCTCTTTGGCGAAAATACTCAAAAGTCATGCGCTCTTGTGTAACTTTGTGATGAACGGATGCGTCAGGATGAAAAATGCAACGCATGCCTGATTCCTTAACGAAACGTGATACGTGGGTTTCCCCATCGCCGCGAAATCGAATGAGTTCTTTTGGCATCCCGTCTGGATGAAATCCTCCTGCTGCAAGAAGAACTGCTTTTCGAATTGAAAAGTTGCAACCCCATACAAAATAGGGATCCCAGTCTCTACTTGATTCATTCACTTCAATAACACTTAAAGCGGGTATTGCTCGAATATTTTTTTTGAATGGCCGATTCCATAGCGCTAGGAGCCATGACGGCGGAGTGCCAAGAAACATTGGTAGGTTGTTACCGCCAACCATTGCTACATTAGGGTCATGAAAAGCGGACTGAATTGACTCTAACCATTTGGGAAATGCCTCTATATCGTCATCTGCAAAAACAAGAATATCATTTTTAGCCTCAAGCATGCCGCGAT
>CAUOQW010000003.1:0-17764 GCA_963506825.1 uncultured Cellvibrio sp. | reverse complement strand
TTACTACCAAACTCATTGACGATATCTTCCAGTTGTATGCGCTGCCATGAATGTTGTACCGGGGGTAATTGCTCGGGTTTCCAATCACAATAGGGCGAGATATTGGCGGTTTCAGGGAGGTTGCTCAGTAGGTAAAACACGCCAGTTACCACTGCAAACATCAGCAAAGCTGCATGAATAAACCCGCCAATAATGCCTGCAATTCGCACCTCTCCACCGCTGAGGATACTCACGCCAAAACCGATCATTTGCACTACCAGCACCAGCAGCAATCCGTAGATTAAGCACTGCTTGAAGATGGGAAACCAAGTTGCACTCACCAGCGTTTGTGGTGGTAAAAAGCTTGCGGCAACTTGCTGTGGGTGGCCTAACTCGCGCAGCACGGCAGCTTCGTCCGCCGACGTAGTGGGACGCCCCTGTTCCTCGGCAAGGTTTTCTAAGCGATCCAAAATATTGGCCTTTAGCTCGCGCGCAATATCATCGCGGCGGCTGGCGGGAAGTTGTTGCGCAACAGCGCTAATGTAGCGATCAATAAGGTTCATGTTAAACCTCCAAGAGTTTTGCAATGTTTGAATTAAGCGCCTGCCATTCGCCCGATAGGGTGGCGAGCAACTGTGCGCCAATAGCTGAAAGTTGGTAATAGCGGCGCTCGCGGCCATCGCCTTGCTGCCATTCACTATCCAGCAGGCCTTGATCTGCCAGTCGCCGTACCAGCGGGTAGAGCGTGCCTTCATCGATATCTATGCCGGCTTCTTGCAACTGCTTGCGCAGCGAGTAACCGTAGTGCGGCTGCTTAAGCGAGCCAAGCACTGCCAGCACTAATACGCCGCGCCGCAATTCTTGCCGTAATTTCTCTAAATGTTCTTCGGACATGTAAACCTCCATACTGTGCGACAAACACTGTGTGATGCACAGTGTTAAATTACTATGTGCCACACAGTAGTGAGTGTCAAGCGATTGTTTGGTTTTTGTTCGATGGATGGTTTGGGAGGGATCCAAGAGTGGGTTCGGCAGCGCACAGATTGAAGAGTACCTAGGGAGATAGCCTAGCGTTGAATCAATCATTCGCTAATGGAGAATATTATGAGCAATTTAATTTTAAAATATGCTGTCAAGCCGGGTCTTGTTTTAGTGCTGTCTGCTATGAGTTTTATGGCCAGTGCAGATGCTAAACAGGATCTTATTGATGCTCGCCAAGAAACCCAAATCTGGACAACTTATGCATTAAGTCCCTATCTACGTGCTAGCGACCTCAAAGTAACTGTACGCGATGGTAAAGCGGTGTTAACAGGCAAAGTGGACGAGGATGTGAATAAGGATTTGGCGAAAGAAATTGCGCAGGGAGTTAGTGGAATTAAAAGTGTGGATAATCAAATTGTGGTGCAATCAGATCATGCTCCCACAGCGAAGCCAGGCTACGGCGATGCGGTTGATGACATCACTATTACTGCTGCGGTGAAGTCGCGCTTGGTTTGGAGTAAGCATTCATTTGGTTCCGCCACCGTAACTACCAAAGGTGGCCGTGTGGTTTTAACCGGTACAGTGAATTCCCCAGAGGCAAAAACAGCGGCCACACGTTTAGCGGCAAGTACACGCGGTGTTATCGCGGTGAGTAATCAGCTTAGTGTGGATGGAAAACCAACAGCGGGTGACAGTGCTAAAAACGCTGTGAATGAAACCGGAAAAAACGTTGCGGATGCTTGGATTACGACCAAAGTAAAATCTAACTTTTTCTATTCCAGCAACGTCAGCGGTTCAGATATTGATGTTTCTACCATTGCCGGACTCGTTACTCTCAAAGGAAAAGTCGCCAGTGGTGCCGAACGCGCTTTGGCCATTGAACTGGCAGAGAATGTGCGTGGTGTGAAAAGTGTGAATGCTAAAGATTTAGTATTTGCTGCCAATTAAGGTTTTCGTTATAGGTTTAATTGTACGTCGCAATTAGATTTTTCTGATCTTAAAAAGACTCGCCCATTCGCGAGTCTTTTTTTATGCCTGGAATTGAGTGATGCGGCTTGCGCGTTTTGAGTGTGTTAACACACGGAATGGTATCGCCTGAGCCGGTAATCTAGCCGTGAGTGAAATGCATTTAACATCAACATTTGGAGAATTACCATGTTAGAAACTATTGCCGTAATATTGCTGATTCTTTGGGTGCTTGGAATAGTTTCTTCCTACACCATTGGTGGGTTTCTTCACATCTTATTAGTGGCTGCTGTAGTGGTGATATTGGTAAGAATTATCCAAGGCCGAAAACTCTAATTTGAATTGCGTGCAGGCCAAACACTCGCTTGCTTGTTTGGCGTGCGCGCGGTTCTTTTTTTATTGCGTACTATGTTTAATTGGGGAAGTAGGGCGGGATTTATAGCGAAGTTGTAAAGGGTTTTAACACGAGCATGCTTGTGTAAAACATGCTCGTGTTTAGTCTTATTTTTAGCGCACATTCGTCATTAAACGATCCAATTCCTTTCTCACCACTTGGTAGCATTCGCAGGCACGCTCTTCCAGCTTTTTGCGATTAAGCACCAAGATATGACCGCGCCTATAGCGAATGCATTCTGCGTTTTGTAATATGCCCGCTGCGTCAGTAACACTTTCCCTGCGTACCCCCAGCATGTTGGCAACTAACTCTTGCGTCATGACTAATTCACTGTTGGGGATGCGATCCACCGTTAGCAATAACCAGCGGCATAATTGTTGAACCACCGAGTGATGGCGATTGCATACCGCGGTTTGAAACATTTGGGTCATAAGTGCTTGCGCGTAGCGCAGAAGCAACCGATTCATTAAACCGCCGCAATTAAATTCCGCTTTTAAAATACTGCGATCCAAACGGTATGCATAGCCGGCAGTTTGAACCACAGCTGCACTGGGTGTAGTGTTGCCGCCTAAAAATAATGGCACACCCACCATGCCCTCATTACCTACACCTGCGGCTTCGGCAGTTGCGCCTGACTCCATAATGTACTGCAAAGAAATAATGCAGGTCGTTGGAAAATAGGCGTAACTTAACGGCTGGTCAGGTTCATAAATAATATCGCCAAGTTTTAATGCGACTAACTCCATGCGCGCCGTTAAGCGATCAATTTCCGCCTTTTCGAGCGCTGCAAGCAAGTGATTTTGGTGAAGACTATGAGTTATTTGCATCGATATCCCTGCTCGTAAATCCCGGCATTTCTTTGCATTGAATGCCTATGCCACGGTAGCCAATAAAACGGCTTGCCTGATCGAACATGGGCTCGCCACTGACACGATAGTGTTGCGTTATTCCCTGTGCATTAGTACGGCTGAAAGCGAAATCGAGGAAGGGTTGGCGCGCTTCAATAATATCGTGCAACTCCTTGCGCTCAGCCTCATTCCAGCCCGAGGAGTCGAGTGTATCTGTGGTTGCTGTCGGGCCGCTTTCGAGCAATGAATCCACTCTAATCCCCAACATTTCTAATACGGGGCCAGACACCTTGGTGAATTTTCCGTGCTGGTCTTGTTCCCAATACCAGTCAGAGGCCAGTTCGGTAAGGCTGCGATAGCGCGCTTCGCTTTCGCGTAATTCCGCTGTACGCTCCTGCACCGTTTGCTCCAAAATTTTGTTGTAATCCGCTAACTTTTTGTAAAGCAACCGCACTTCCAGCATATTGTGAATACGGGTTTTAACTTCAATTAAGTCAAAGGGCTTGCTAATAAAGTCTTTGGCGCCGGCTCGCAGTGCTTGTAACTTATGACCTGGTTGTGCGGTGAGCACAATCACGGGCAAATAGCTTTCCTCATCATTTGCTTTGAGGCATTCCATTACTTGGAAACCATCCATTTGCGGCATCTGTAAATCCAGCAAAATTAAATCGTAAGAATTTTTACGATGTAAGGTGCTGACTTCAACCGGGTTCATGGTTGAGCTTAACTGCGTATAGCCCGCCTCATGGAGTAGTTGCTCCAGCAGCGCAACATTGGCCTGCTGGTCATCCACAATTAATATGCTTGCATTGAAAATGTCTTGCTCAGTTAACTTCATGTTTATTCTCTTCATTAACTCTCATGGATTTTTGGAATGAAAACTCAAAAGCGCTATCAAGCGCATTTATAAATTCGTTAATTTTTATGGGTTTGGTTAAATAGCGAAAAAATCCGGCCTGTAAGCCTTTGTCTATGTCTTGCGGTATAGCATTAGCACTCAGTGCAATCACCAATATGTGGCTAGTGATTGGGTCTCGCGAAAGAATGGACAGTGCTTCAGTGCCGCTAATACCAGGCAAATTGATATCCATTAATATTAAATCGGGCTGTGCGACACGGGCGAGTTCAACGCCGCTGTAACCATCGCGCGCGGTCAATAAAGTTATGTCGGTACGCGCGGCGATCACGTCTTCAATGAGCGATAAGTTTGCGGGGTTATCTTCTACGTAGAGCAGCGTGCGTTTACGGCCACTGAATTTGGTTTGCGAAGAAATGGGGATGACATTTAGGCGATCTTGAGCCGCATGCTCAAGCGCTTCGGGCAGGGCTTTATCCAAATCAATTGAAAAGATGGTGCCTTGACCGGGGGTACTTTTCACATGAATTCTGCCGCCCATTAATTTAACCAAGCGTTTGGTCATTACTAAACCAATACCCGTGCCTTCCTCTGAACTGCTTTCTTTTCCAAGGCGATTGAACGGCTGAAATAGCTGTGCAAGTTTGTCGGGCGATAAGCCTTCACCGGTATCCTCTACTGAAATACGTATGCGGTTGGTGGCACATTCAAAACAGGTAACCGTTACTGAGCCGTTGTAGAGGTTATATTTAATGGCATTGGAGAGCAGATTAATAATCGCTTGCTTTAAACGAGTGATATCAGCGTTTACCAAGATGGGCGAATCGAAGGTTGGGAAGTGCAAGCTAATATTTTTATGGAGCGCTTGAGGTTCTACCATGGTTTCACATTCGCGAATAAGCTCGGGTAGTGAGACAGTTTCCATGGATACCGGCAGGCGGCCAGATTCAATTAGGGTGAGATCCAAAATTTCATTAATTAAATCTAACAAATACCAACCCGCTTGCAGAATTTGATCCACACTGCGTTTTTGGCTGGGGGTAGGCGGTGGATTACTCGCTTCAATTAATTGTGCAAAACCTAAAATAGCACTTAAAGGTGTGCGCAATTCATGGCTCATATTGGATAAGAAATCTGACTTGGCGCGGTTGGCTTTTTCGGCGATATTTTTAGCTTTTTTCAATTCAATATTGTTTTCCAGTAACACCTGGTCTAAACGTTTGCGCTCACTAATATCAATCAGCATATTAATGCCGCCAATGAGTTTGCCTTGGGTGTCATGGAGTGGCGTGGGGTGCGCTGTAAACCACACGCGGGAACCATCGGGGCGTTCAGCAATTGCATCTGCTCCCAGTAATTGGCGGTCTTCTTTGAGTGTCATCGCCATGGGGCATTGATCGTGTGCCAGCTCGCTGCCATCCGGGTTATACAGTTTCATGCTAATGCACCAATGGTCACTTCCCAGCAGTGGTTTGCGACCAGAAAATTCTACTGCGGCTTGATTGTAATGGGTCAGGCTGCCATCGGCGTCGGTGGTGTATATCGCCACCGGTAAGGCGTCTATAACCGCGCGTAAATGACGTTCACTTTCGCGCAGAATATATTCGGTGCGTTTAAGCTCAGTGATATCCAGATTCGTACCCACAATCGATTCCACATGGCCGCGCGCATCGGTGCGCATAGTTTCTACCGATCTAATGTAGCGAATCTCTTTATCGTCGCTGCGGTGAAAACGAAATTCGTGGTTGGAGCTTTTACGTATACTAATAGCTTCATCCAAGGCTTTTTGTGCGAGGCGATCTTCCGGTAATAAATATTTAAACCAATCTTCGCGTTTTACCAAACCATCGGGCGTAGGTTCCATGCCGTAAATGCGAAACATCTGTGCGTCCCAACGCATAAAATTATCGGTAATATTCCATTCCCAAATTCCAACACCGGTTGCCTCTGTGGCAAGGCGCATGCGCTCATCGCTTTCACGTAGCGCTTGCTCTGAGAGTTTACGACTGGTGACATCGGTAAATAAAATTGCCATTTTGCAGCTGCCTGCATCGCCCAAGCGGCAGGTGTATACATCAAGCCAACGGTGCATGGCCTTGGCTTCGTATTCAAAGCGTGCAGGTTCCCCGGTCTGTAAAACTTCGTGGTAAATTCGAAACCAATCTGGCTCCAAATCTGGCACTAGCTGCAGCAGGTATTTGCCTTTAGCATCTTGCAAGCCGCTTTGTTTTTCGAACGATGGATTAATTTCCAAAAATAATTGATCCACCAGCTCGCCCTCTTGATAAATCATTTCTGCAACGCAAAAACCTTCATCAATAGTTTCGAACAAATGGCGATAGCGATATTCCGATTCGAGCATAACCGCTTCAGCGTGTTTGCGCGCAGTAATATTGCGTAGCACGCCGGTGAAATAACGTTGCCCTCCCAAGCGCATTTCACTTGCGGTAATTTCCATAGGAAAAGTTTGGCCATTTTTTTTGTGGCCGGTAACTTCGCGTAAGATTCCATCCATACTTTCTTGCGCAGTGGCGTTGTAATACTGCAGTGAGCCTTGGTCATCAGCAAGCTCGGGCACAATGGTACTAAACCTTTGGCCAATGAGTTCGTCTGCATCATAACCAAACATTTTTTCTGCAGCGGGGTTAACGGTTTCAATACGATTGGTATGCACATTAAAGGTCACAATGGCATCCACCACTGTGCCAAGTATGGTTTGTACCAGCTCGGTACTATCGAGTAAGGCTTGCTGCGCCGCATTTTCTGCAGTGATATCGCGGAATACCAATACAGTGCCAATAATTTGGCCGTCGTGATCGCGTATGGGGGCACAGCTATTGGCAATTCCACATTGGTTGCCATCGCGTAAAATTAATATGGTATCGCTTGATCCTTGGGCGGCGCCGTACACTAAAGTCTCAATCACTGGCGGCGCAATCGGTTGGCGGGTTTCTTTATTAATAGTTTTAAATATTTCAGGAATGGGCCGACCCAATGCTTCGGTCTCTGTCCACCCAGTGAGCAATTCTGCTACACGATTCATTAAAGTGATGCGCGCTTCACGGTCAGTTGCTATTACGGCATCGGCAATGGAGTTTAGCGTGACTTCCAATTTTCTTTCGCTATCTTGAACGGTAACGTAAGCCAAATTCAATTGCTCGTTCATGGCCTCTTGTTTATCTAGCGAGAGTTTGGTTTGTTCGTGTACATAATTCATCAGGCGTTGATGGATGCTGCGATAAATACCATAGGCAAATACCTGCGCAAACAACAGCATGAAAATACTGGCAGAAACAATAAAGGCGAATAGAAAATTCATATTCGTCTGATATTCTTTTTCGTAAAATGCGAGCCGCGCATTTTGGAGTTGGTTGTACTGCGCCATTTCTATGCGCAATAAATCCATAACCTTCTTGCCTTCCATATTGGGCATGGCGGCTAGCACTGCCTTCAAATCACTACCGCGTTTTATTGCAATTGCGGTAGTAAGACGGTCCATTTTGTCCTTAATCAAAGGCTCTATCTGATCCAATTGAGCTTGTGCGTCGGGTGCCAAGGTAGTTGCACGCAACTGTCTAAATTTTCCAGAAATTCCGTCGCGCACATCTTGATAGGGTTTAAGAAAAGTTTCGTCGTCCGTTAGTAGAAATCCGCGCGTTGCAGTTTCCGCATCAATAACCATGGTCAAAATGGCTTGGGAGCTAGTTAATGTTGCATTGATTTGAGTGCGCATATTGCCAGCGGTTTTCATTTGGTCAAAAAACCAAAAGAGCGTTGCCACTATCATGATGACCGCAAGTGTAGGCAGAGAGAGTAAAAAAATATTCTTACGGGTTGTTTTGACTTTCATTTCAGCTTTACTCTGCGACTAAACGGGCCGTTGCAAGCGGTAGGTTTAACGGATCTCGGATATAGGGGTGAAGCTTAAATCACACTTGGGAGTTCCCCCTGCTTAACGGCCACTTTTCATTGTCGCTAAACATTTCTCTTTTACATCCGTACTCTTGGCAGTGTCAAACGATTTTTTAATGTGTGGTAAGCCGCGCAAAGACGCTGTAGCAATCATTCAAACTATCTATCTTAGGTTTGCTGAACCTGAAAATCCTAGCCTAATAACTATCAGTCATATTCCTCGCGATCATCCTGTTCTGGCGGCTTTTGGTCTGTCTGCTAGCCCACATAGTGTGCAAGGTCACACTTTTTGGATCACAAAGTGGTGTGCTTAAGACGAGAGTGTTTTTTGATTGCTGCTTTATAGGTTTTCATGGGTAACCGGAATGTTGCTGGGTTGACACATAAATCATCTTTTTTGCGCGGGGTTTATAGCTCGTTATGCCCAAGCTTTAGCTTGGGCATAACAGGAGTTGCATCGCTTTTTTAGGCGCTTTTACCCGCGTTCAGCCAGTAGCTCTGATTTGCGCTCGGCTAATTTACTGCCCAGCTCAACCATGTCCAAGTTGGTTTCTTTGGCTTTAGGGAAAATTTCATTTTGTTCTTCCTTGACGTGATGCTTAACATATTCCGACATCACTTTGATTTTTGCATCAAACATTTCGCCGTCTGGCTCAATGCCTTCGACCTGTGCAATAAGATCTTTTAGGGTGGCATGCTCTACGGTGGCTTCTGGAATCAGTTCTTTATCTTTTAATGCCAATTTTACGGCGGGATAAAAAATTTCTTCTTCGATTTGTGCGTGCACGCTTAACTCCGTACAAATTTCAGCAACCAGTGATTTCTTTTTGCTGTTCGAGCGCGTTTTTTCATATGCATCAAACAATTCGCTAACATGCTTATGGTCCGCCCGTAACAATGCTATAGCTTCTTTGGGTTTGCTTGCGCTTGTAGGTTTAGCCGCACTGATAGATTCAGTGGTTTTCTTGAGTGCAGTTGCCATGATAATTTCCTGTGTAAGTGAATGTCTCTAATAAATTTTTTTAACAGCGTGTGTAAATGGTGTAAAGGTCTAGGTCAAAATGGCAATTAAGATAATGAGTGGAATTGGAATTCCCAGCAGATATAAAAGTATTGAGCGCATGATGTTTCTCCTAAAAATGTTGGTAGAAAGATTGCCTTAGCTATTACAAATCGCGTTGACGGCCGCCATAAATTGCTGACCAGCTGGCTATGAATGCACCACTCAGTAAAGCGATAAACAACCACAGTGATCCATATACAGAAGCTTTGCGTGCTTCATCGGCTGCATTACGCGCGGCGGTCTCTGCATCGCGCAATTTTGTTTGTAAGGCTTTAAACGTTTCTGCAACCCGGTTTTCAGCATCCGCTTGGCTTATGCCAGTGGTTTGCGATACAACGCTACCCGCGTATTTAATATCCTCTACAGGTAAGGTGCCGCTGGTAATTCCATTTACATAAATACGTGCGACTTCTGCTTTTGCTGCGGCGTTATCCTGTTGTGGTGCGTTTGATGTGGTATTTACAGTGGCAGCACTAGTTGTAGCTGCTGGATTTACTTCGGTAGAAAGTGCATTTGCATTGGTAGATGCTGTAGCAACATTTTTGCGAAATAAAACATCTAATGAATAGGGTAAAGGCGTGTTGTCAGAATCTGTTTTAGTGGATTGATTATGAGCAGTCGCTGCAACGCCCGTAGCGGCTGCCGCAACGGAAGCTTTAGCTGCACCACTGACAAGAGTTCCACCCGCTTTTGCACCCGTAGCCACAATGCCGGTAATAACAGATGTCAATAATGTTGCGGTAGCCAAGGTTGCAACGCCCCACGCTAAAAAGCCGTGTGCGGTATCGCGAAAATAAATTTCATCTGTGTGTGTATTGAGCCAGCGAGTTCTTAAGCGTCCGGCAAGATAACCGCCCACAGCAGAAGCGAGCAATGAGGTAAAGGTTACCCATGCAATAGTTGTTACAGTGAAGGTTGTTCCGCTAATCCCTTCATTTGACCAAGGTGAAACAGTGGATAGTCCCAAGCCAGTCCCAAGTAGCAATAAAATCAAGGATAAAGCTGCTGCTGCCGCTGCGCCCGCAAAAATTGCACCCCAAGATACAGCGCTTGGAGTGGGAGCTAAATCAGTTGGTAAATTATCGCGGTAATCGCTTGTCGAGGTTTTTGTAAATTGTGATTCCATAACAATCTCCAGTTAGCTGTGTGCCTTGGCAAAATCGCCAGACAGTTAATGAGCATGATCAGAATAGGAGTCCGCCAATTGAATCTCAGTGCGTTAGCGTACGCTATATTTTTTGGCTTACTGTTTTATTAAATGGTTAAAAAATTTATTTTTAAAAATAAAAAACCCTCAAACGAGAGGGCTTTTTACGCAATAGCTAACTTAGTTGTTGCGGCTGTGATTATAGGGACGAATGCCGTAATAATCGTGAACATCTGTTTCCCATGTTTGATCGGCAAAATTTGGCCAATTGTCTTTGTCAAAACCAGGTGCATTTTGTAAACGCTCTTTGCTGATGTTGAGCAAGAAGCGTTTATTTTCTGTGTCCAATTTTAATGCAGTCCATGGTACTGCAAATAGTTTTTCACCTAAGCCGAGAAATGAGCCGAAGGATAGTACGGCGTAGGCAACATTGCCACTGGCGACATCCAACATAATTTCTTTGATGTCACCAATACTTTCTTCTTGATGGTTGTAAACGTCGTTACCAATTAAGGTGTCTGCTCCCATTAATTGAGGGCCGGGGCCGTTGTGATGAGTGTTGTTGTAAATGCCATAGGTGTCGCGAGTTTCGTAGTTCATTTTGTATCTCCAAGTTGTTTGCTTAAAAAACATCAGGGCGGTGTTAAGTGAACGATTACCCTTTCGTGAATAAATATATAAACATAATGCTCTGAAATCTGTCCGCACACTCACAGAGTTGTTCTTGGTTTTTTAAATTTTATTTTTTAAATATTTTCTATAAGTGTGTTTTTAAGCGAATAGATTTATTTCTATATTTTTTTATTTGTTGTCGTTGAATTTGTTTTCTTGCGGTGTTTTTTGGCTAATTGGCGGCGCGGAGAGATTTTTTGAAGGGCGATAGCGGCAAGAATATTGATTAAATAAAAAGTAATGAAAACGTCCTTGTAGTCAGCGAAAACATTAGTCGCGGCTAGCCAACAAATACCCGACTAAAAAACTAAGTGCAGCACTTGTCCCCACTACTGTCCATGGTTGTTGGTGTACATACTGGTTGGTCAGTGCGGCGGTTCGGCGTGCGTTTTGCAAAATGTTCCCGCTGGCTGCATCAAGGCTGTTGCGGGCTTTTTTGATGTGCTTATTTAATTGCTCCTTGGTTTTGCTTAGCTCATCGCCCGTAAATGCGCTGGAAGATTTAATTAAATCCTCAATTTCGCATACAAAACTTTTAAATTCATTGGCGATGTCTGACGAAGCATCCTGAATTTGATGTTTACTGCTGTTGTAATCCGATTTAACGGCGCTTGTTAGAAATGACATGACTAAATACCTTTTAAGAAGTGAAAGGATAATGGGTTGGCGGAGCAGCAACGAATGAATAATGCTTCGCAAAGCTGATCCGAAACTTAACCTTAATTTTTATCGCTTAAATAATCTGTACGTTAGCGTACCCATTTGACCTGAGTAGATTGCAATGTGTTAATCGCAAATATTGAGTGGGGTTTGTGGTGTAATTATTGTTACAGATGTGGAAAGAAGCAGAATGTTTTATAGAGGGACGTGTGTGAGTTTTAGTGCGGTTTAAGCCATGCACTATCGGGTTGCCAGGTTTCTACCCAACCTGGAATAGCAGCAGCAGGCATGGGGCGGGCAATGCCATAACCTTGTGCGAGTTCGCAGCCCATGGCGAGTAGGATTTCTCCGTGGGCGATGGTTTCCACCCCTTCCGCGATAACTGTGCGGTGAAAGGCAGCGGCCAAGCCAACAATGCCTTTGATAATGGCGAGGTCATCGGTATCTTCGAGCATATCGCGCACAAAACTTTGGTCGATTTTGAGTACCTGCGCCGGTAGTTGTTTGAGATAGGCGAGCGATGAATAGCCTGTGCCGAAATCATCTAGCGCGAAGCTAACGCCTAACAGTTTGCAGGCATTAATTACGGCGGAGATTTGGGTTATGTCCTCCAATGCGCTGGTTTCCAGAATTTCTAGCTCAAGATTGTGCGGGTTGGCGGCGGGGTGGCGATGTAAAAGTTCTTCCAGTCGTTCAGCGAAATTACTTTGCTGAAGTTGAATGGCACCAATGTTTACGCTCACTGGAATCTCCAGCCCCATGACTTCCCACTCGGTCATTTGCGTCAGCGCGGTTTCAATAACCCATTCCCCCAGCTCAATGCTGAGCAAGTGGTTTTCTATTACCGGCAGGAAGGCAGCGGGCGGCAGCAAACCGTATTGAGGGTGCTGCCAGCGAATCAGTGCTTCAGCGCCAATTACCTTGCCGGTGCGCATATGTACTTTAGGCTGGTAGAAGAGCACAAACTCTTGGTTATGCAGTGCCGAACGAATGTGCTCAAGGGTTTCGCGTTGGTGTTTTACGGCAACATCTTTGGCGATATCAAACAGGTGGTAGCAATTTTTACCGGCTTGTTTGGCGAGGTACATGGCTTGGTCGGCGTGGCGCAGTAATTGGTCGGCATCCGATCCGTCTTGCGGATAAAGAGTTACGCCGATACTGGCCGATACTTCCAATACGAGGTCATCCATTTGCACAGGGGTAGCGGCGGCTTGCAGCAAGCGCTTTAGCAGAGGCGCGCAATCTGAGGTGTGGTGCAAGTCGGTGAGTACCACCACAAATTCATCGCCGCCTATGCGAGCCAAGGTGTCGCCTTCGCGCAGCGAGTTTTTCATCTGCTGGGCGAGGTTGATCAGCAGCTTATCGCCCACCGCGTGACCGTATTTGTCGTTAACGGTCTTGAAGCCGTCCAGATCTAAAAATGCCACCGCCATAATTTGTTCGCGGCGCTGGGTGTGCGCCATAGCTTGGCGCAGGCGATCAGCCAGTAATACGCGGTTGGGCAGATGAGTGAGGGCGTCGTAGTGGGCGATATGTTCCAGTACGCTGTTGGCGCGCTCTAATTCACGGTTGGCGGCCAGCAGTGCTAATTGTGCGGCTTTCTGTTCGCTAATATCTTGAAAAATACCGTTTAGTTTTATCGGTTGGCCGTTATCCACAGTTACGTCGCAGGTGACGCGCACATCAATTTCACGGCCCTTAAGCGTGCACATTTTCAGCTCTATATCAAAGCCCCGGCCGCTGTGCATGGCATCGTCTAGCGCTTGCGCCAGTTGCACCCGCGATTCCGCGACAAAGTAATCCAGCCCCGTGGCCACGGTAGGTGTGACTTCAGCGGGGCTGGTGTCGAGGAGGTGATAAATTTGTTCGGTCCAATAAAGTTGCTGCGAGCGAACCTCTAACTCCCAGCCGCCCAATTTGGCCACGGCTTGCGACAGTTCCAATAATTGGCTGCTGGTGCGCAGCGCCAGTTCTGCCTGCTTGCGTGCGGTAATATCCTGCGCGGTGCCGCTCAGTTGGAACGGTTTGCCATTGCTATCGCACAGGGTTTCACTGCGCGCTTCAATCCACATGTAGTCGCCATCCGCCTGCCGCACGCGAAAGTCAATTTGGTAACTGCCGCCATCGCGAATGTAGCGGTCGTAGTATTGAATAAAAGGTTTGCGGTCAGCGGGGTGCAAAAGATGTACAAAATCGATAAAGGCCGGCGGTTTAAGTGCGGGGTCGCGGTTAAATAAGCGGTACATCTCTGCCGACCATTCGGCTTCATTGGTGGCGAGATTGCGCCGCCAGCTGCCAATTTTGGCGCGGGCCTGAGCCGCGGCTAAGCGGGCTTCACTCTCTTGCAGTGCCATCTCGATGTGTTTGCGCGCACTTATATCCTGTGAGGTGCCGACCATGCGAATAGGCATGCCTGTATCGTTAAAAATTGTGGTCAGCCGCGCTTCTATCCAGCGAATGCTGCCATCGGGGGCGATGATGCGAAAATCGAATTGGCTGCCATTTTTTTCGGTTAGCGCCTTGGCATGATGCGCTCGCACACCTTCTAAATCGTGCGGGTGAATGGCTGCTAGAAACTCATCCATTGAGGGCATGCCAGCGGCAGGGTCTAGCCCCATAATTTCAAACCACTCGGCGGAGCCGGTGCCGGTACGAGTGACTAAATCCAACTCCCAGCTGCCCATTAATGCCCGCGCTTGTGCGTCTGCTAGATGCGCTTCGCTAATAGCCAAGGCCGATTCAGCTTCTTTGACTTGGGTGATATCGGTACTGGTGCCAACCCATTGAATAATGTGACCTTGCGCATCAAACAGCGCCGAAGCGCGCGCTATATGCCAGCGATAAGTGCCATCAGCGCGCAGCAGGCGAAAGTCAGTTTCGTAGTCTTCACCGGTTGCTAGGGATCTGCTCCAGCGCAGAATGGTTTGGTGTAAATCATCGGGGTGGACCAAGTCTGTCCAGCCCATGCCAATCATTTCATCGAAAGAGCGCCCAAAATAATCAATCACCTGCTGATTCACGAAATCCAGAGAGCCGTCGGGCAGCGCCGTCCATACCTGTTGCGGAATAGTGGCAATCAACCGATAAAAGCGCAGCTCACTTAGCGGCGGTTCGGTATGAATATGGCTTGGTGGTGATGAAGTTGGTGTGCTCATCAATTTTTATCTGAGTGAATAGCAAAGATTGGGTGCCCGAGGCAGCCCGCTAGACTAGAAGTGTAGTCAAAAAATGGGGCATTAGTTTTTTACATTGCGATTGGCGCATAAGCATTTAGTAGGCAACACTCATAGATAAACACATACCTAACTCATCCTTAAGAGAAAGGTTTCAACGAGGCTGCTGTGCAACATTTAAAACTTTCCGAACTCATGAGTGCACTCAGTTACGCGCTGGATATTACCGAGGGTCAGCCGCCCGGCCACTGCATTCGCTGCTGTTGGATTGGAATGAATATTGGCCAGCACATCGGCCTGCCCGACGAGCAGTTATGGGAGCTTTACTATGTGTTGCTGCTGAAGGATTTAGGTTGCAGCAGCAACGCCTCGCGGATTTGCGAACTCTATTTAACCGATGACCTGACCTTTAAACGCGATTTCAAATGGGTGGACGGCAGCCTGCCGCAGGTATTGCGCTTTGTGTTGCGCCATACCGGCAGTACAGCGGGGATTCTGTCGCGCTTTAGGGCGCTCTCGGATATTTTTGCCCACGGCGATGAAATCGCCCAAGAATTAATTCAAACCCGCTGTACCCGTGGGGCGGACATTGCCCGCCGCCTGCGCTTTCAAGAGCCTGTAGCCTTGGGCGTGCACGCGCTGGATGAACACTGGGATGGTCATGGTCGCCCGCAAGGTTTAACTGGCGATGCCATTCCCCTCTATGCCCGTATTGCACTGCTCGCGCAGGTTATCGACGTACTCAATTCCTCTAGCGGTGCCACGGGTGCGCTGGAAGAAGTACAGGCGCGTTCAGGCTCTTGGTTTGACCCCGCATTAGTGAGCGCTTTTACGGCTATTGCAGAAGAACCCAGCTTTTGGGCGATCCTCAATTCTGCTGAAATCGACAAAGTGATTTTGGGTTTGGAGCCAGGCGAGTTTGAAAAAGATTTAGATGAAGATTTTTTTGACGATGTGGCCGAAGCCTTTGGCCAAGTGGTGGATGCCAAAAGCCCCTACACCTCTGGCCATAGCGCGCGGGTAGGGCTTTACACATCGCTCTTGGCAGAAGATTTAGGCATAGATGCCGCCCGCCAACGCTGGCTTAAGCGCGGTGCACTCTTGCATGATGTGGGCAAACTGGGTGTGAGCAACAGCCTGTTGGATAAACCCGGCAAACTTACTGATGCCGAATACGAGCTGGTAAAAATGCACGCGGTTTACACTGGCAGAATTTTGGAGCGTGTACACGCCTTTGACGAGCTGGCGCGAATCTCTGCCGCGCATCACGAACGCTTGGATGGCAAAGGCTATCCACTCGGCCTAACCGCCGAATTTATTACTCTGGAAACCCGCATTATCACCACCGCCGATATCTTCGACGCCATCACCGCCGAACGCCCCTATCGCGGCGCTATGCCTATCTCAAAAACCCTTTCAATTATGCAGGAGTCAGTTGGCACCGCGATTGATCCCGCGTGCTTTGCTAGCCTTGTGAAGCTGACGAGCCAGCACCCGGAGTTTTTTCCGGATACGATTAATACTTAAATATTTTTCTGTTCTCCTGCGTGGCTTGATGCGAGAAAATTATGGAAATAGGAAGGGATTCAAATCGATAAAATTTAATCTTCTATTAATGCTTCCGTGAATTGCGGCGCCAAATTAAAAACTGCGATACCAAGCACATTAAAATTAAAACTAATGCAAACCACTTTATAAATACCGTCAGTTGACGATCGCCTTCAACTCTTATGGCGCTTGAAAATTTATAGTCTAAAAGGATTACACCACTTGAAGATATTTCATATATATGACGCCCACAAAAGCCGTAACATCTAGGGTAAAAATAAACAGTCAACAACTTCCCCTCTGATATCCGCTTAATTAGTCTTTTATCTAGATAAAAACCAGACCATCGCATCGTATACTCTTGATTGTTATCAAGTGAAAGTTTATAGCCAGTTACCCTATTATTTTGAAAAATAGGCACCAACCTCTTAGTTCCCCCAGTTGCAACCAATAAATCTTCTTTTGCCGGAATAGGTGTCAAGACAATTAAAATCAATAGAATTAGGTTGCAAATTAAAACTGTAAAAAAGCTGTTTCGAAGTGCAATTATTTGAGCTGTTGGCATTTCCATATTAAATCACCTTATTCTTTATTTATTCTTCGTGGTGCAGTCGGAATTATTTTTGTGCGGCATAAATGATGCTGTGTCTTCATTCTTTGTTGCAATTTATGTAACGTGTGCGCTTCGTATTAAATTCATCCTAAGGAAAATCTATACCTCCCACGGATTTATGACGGTGACATTAGCTGCCTTGTAGGGCGCTGTGTCACGTGAGGCCACTATGAATCCTCGCGAAGCTGCGATTGCAGCGATGTAACCGTCAGGTGTTGGGAATCCTCTCCCTCCCGCTCTGGCGGCCACCGCCAAATTGGCGTAATGGCGCGCTGCATCTACATCGAAGGGTAGTACCCGATCTCTAAACAGCCCCGTCAGCCCATCAAGGGCTTGTGCGAGCCTATCTTTACGTTTACCAGCGGGGAGTGCTGCTATACCAAACAGCATCTCGGCCAGCGTAACGCTGGATAAGTACAGGGTTTCGGCGGCTTGATCATTCAGCCACGCCAGTACAGACGGGTGTGGCTCTGGCTTCATTGCTTCAGAAATGACATTGGTATCGAGAACGATCATTCAAACCTCGGGGGTTCGGCAGGGGTCTTGTCTCTCACCTGATCGAAAACTTCGTAATCTTCATTTTTCAAACCAATCTTGCGGCCCAGTGCAGCGAGAGCATCGCCCACGCGCATGCGCGCTTCTGGTTTGACCGCGCTTGCCAAAATTTCGCGAACCTCGGCCTCGGTGCTGCGCCCATGTAGCGCGGCCTGTACCCGCAAGGCTCGATGCACATCATCGGGCAGATTGCGTACTGTTAACATTGCCATAGCGTCACCTCATAAAAATGCATTCTACGCATTCACTATAGTTATTTGAATGCGTTATTTCAATTTGCGCTGATTGAACAAATTGCTGGTGTTTGAATGGTTATGCTTTTTGTTCATAATTAGCCGTAGTGGCCTTGTTCTTTGAAAATCAATGTAGTTACACCATTGATTGCTATTGATTTACA
>CAUOQW010000002.1:0-20334 GCA_963506825.1 uncultured Cellvibrio sp. | reverse complement strand
TTTGGGCGAAGCTAACGTGGTCAACGTGGTTGAATTTGTATTGAAAAGTGCAAATAAACCCCATGACGCCGCTAAAGCAGAGCTTGGCAAAGCGGTCTTTGCAACCAACTGTGTGGCCTGTCATGGTGCTGACGGCAAGGGTAATCCATTGGTTGGCGCGCCGAACTTAACTGACGATATCTGGCTTTATGGCGCAGCAACGCCTGAAGAGTTGGGTGGAGTCTTGCGTCAAACCGTGCGTAATGGCCGTGCTGGTGTTATGCCTGCTCATGAGCAAACGTTAAAGCCTGAGCGCATCCACTTGTTGGCGGCTTATGTTTACAGTTTGTCGCAGGATGAGGTTAGTAAATAATCCCCCTTAAAAATTGTTTGTTTTTAAAGCAGCGCAGGCTTGATCTGCGCTCGCTTTGCCCCATCTTAGTGATTCCCTTCCTAGGTGTTAGCTCTTAACCGCGCATGTCTGAGGTACTCTTTCTGTGAACGAAAAGTCCAATCAACTTGAGGCGTCCAAGGAAGCTCCTGTAAATCAAGCCCCTGCGAAACCAGTACCTGCAAAAGAAACACTTGCAACTGAAATACGCTACATAAACCTCTACGAATCTGAAGAGAAGGTTTATATACGCCGTATTACCGGCTTTTTTCAGCGCCTGCGCCGCTATATCAGCGCACCTTTAATGTTAGGTTTTATCCTGATGCCTTGGTTGGTGATCGACGGTCGCCCTGCGATGTTGTTTGATTTGCCCGCGCGCCAATTTAATATTTTATGGATAACTTTTTCGCCGCAAGACGGTGTTTATCTTGCGTGGTTATTGATTATTGCCGCTTTCTTACTTTTTACGGTTACGGTTATGGTTGGGCGCGTGTGGTGCGGCTTTACTTGCCCACAAACAGTTTGGACGCAAATGTATATTTGGGCCGAGTTGCTGTGCGAAGGCGACCGCAATAAACGCATCAAACTTGATGCGCAAAAATGGAGTGGTGAAAAGTTTTTACGCAAGGCCGCCAAGCACTTGGTATGGATTGCGATAGCACTTGTTACGGCTATTACTTTTGTTGGTTATTTCACGCCTGTGCGCGATTTAACGATTGATTTTTTTACCTTCCAATTGGATTTAACCGCTACCTTTTGGGTGCTGTTTTTTACTGGCGCCACCTACGGCAATGCGGGCTTTATGCGCGAGCAGGTCTGTAAATACATGTGCCCCTATGCGCGTTTCCAAGCGGTTATGTACGACCACGACACGCTCGCTGTGTGGTACAACAAAGAGCGCGGCGAAAAGCGCGGCCCCCGTAAAATTGGCGAGGATTATAAAGCGCAAGGTCTGGGTGATTGCATAGATTGCTCCTGGTGTGTGCAGGTGTGCCCGGTCAATATTGATATTCGCGAAGGTCTACAGGCAGAGTGCATTGATTGCGGCCTGTGTATTGATGCCTGCGACAGCGTGATGGAAAAAATGAATTACCCGCTGGGATTAATTAGTTTCACCACCGAAGATGCTGTGGCCAAGAAAAAAGTAAAAATCCTTCGCCCGCGCGTGTTGGGTTATGGTGCGGTGCTCTTAACAATGGTGAGCTTGTTTGTGTATTCGCTCGCCACGCGCATGCCATTATTGGTGGATGTGATGCGCGATCGCGGTACGCAAATGTATCGTATTAGCGATGGTAATGTGGCCAATGTGTATACGCTTAAACTTGAAAATCTGGATCGTAAAACCCATGTTTACGATGTGAAAGTCAGTGGCGTCTATGCCTTTGAACTTCAAGGTTATAAAGCGCCCCCAATTCTTGAAGGTGAAATTATTACCTTGCCGGTGCGTGTGGTTGCTAAACGCAGTGAATTAAAAGGCGAGAAAACAACTGTGACTTTCACCGTAACAGCGCGTGAAAATCCTGAAATTGTGGTATCTAACAGTACAACGTTTATTGGGCCATCCAAATAAGGCATTAGGTAACAAAATGACAGATCAATCGGCTGAAAAAATATTACCTTGGTACCGCCAATTTTGGTTCTGGTTTGTATTTGGCCCATTGCTTTTTATTATTATGTTGTGTGGCGTTTTTGTTTTCATCGCCTTCAAAAACTCTGACGATGTAGTGACAGATAATTACTACAAAGTGGGCAGAATGATTAACCAAACGCTGAGCCAGGATGAAAAAGCAGCGGAGTTAGGTTTAGTGGCCAAAGTAAAAATTGATCAGCTCACTGGCGATGTTATCTTGTCTTTAACCGGCAATCACAGTTTTCCAAAACAGCTGCTTTTGTTTTTGGATAACCCAGCCAAGGCCAATAAAGATCAGCGTATTTTATTAACCGAAATAGCAGCCGGAGAATATCGCGGGGCTTTGAGCGCACCTATTGAATACTCTTGGTATATTTCTTTGATTCCAGAGGCAGAGGCAAACCGTCGCAAAGACGCTGAGTGGTTGCTTACCGGTCAACTTGACGTTGCAAAATCAACTGAAACTGTCTTGCAATCGCGCGCTCAGCCTAAACCTGCGAAATAAATCCACCTGGTTTTCAATCTTTATCGTTGAATTTTTTATCTTCCAGGCGGTTTCATATTCATGCCCTCATCCGAACTCAATACAAACCACAGTGATACAAGCAGCCTGAGCTGTTATCACTGCGGTTTGCCTGTTCCGCCGCATAGTAAGTTTCCAGTTGTTATCAATGGTAAATCGGAACCCATGTGCTGCCCCGGCTGCCAAGCGGTTGCTATGGCCATTGTGGATGGCGGCTTAGAAAATTTTTATACCTATCGCACCCAAGCCAATCAAAAAAATGATTCGCAAGCAATGGCTATTGATTGGCAGATTTATGATTTACCCGAAGTGCAGAGCGAATTTGTTACAGAAACTGATGCAAACTATCGTCAAGCGAGTTTATTGCTTGAAGGTATTTCATGCGCGGCCTGTAGTTGGCTAATTGAAACTCATCTTAAAAAAAATGCCGCTGTGAAAATGGTGAGTGTGAATGTCAGTACCCATCGTTGTACTTTAGTATGGTCACCCGCTTTAACACCGCTCAGCGAGCTCTTAAAGTCTCTCGCAAAAATTGGTTACAAACCGCGCCCGGCAACTGATGATCAACAGCAAGAATTTTTCAAGAAAGAAAATCGTATAGCGCTGTTTCGTTTAGGCGTTGCCGGTTTCGGCATGATGCAAGCTATGATGGTAGCCGTGGGTATTTATTTTGGCGCTACCGATACCTGGCTGGATTTTTTGCGTTGGCTCAGCATGTTGTGTGCAACGCCCGTAGTGTTTTTTTCGGCATCACCCTTTTTTAAAGCTGCCTGGCGCAGCATTAAAAGTAAGCAATTAATAATGGATGTACCGGTCGCCTTGGCGATTGGTTTGGCATACCTCGCCAGTGCATGGGCAACGGTGACTTCCAGCGGTGAAGTTTATTTTGAATCTGTTTCTATGTTTGCGTTCTTTTTATTATTAGGCCGCTACATAGAGCAGCGTGCCCGCCATCGCAATCGCTCCGCGTTTGGCAATCTCGCACAATTAATGCCGCTCACAGCTTGTTGTATTTCGCAAACTGGAAGCGATGCTAACTGCGAAGAAAAAACCGACAATATCCCGCTCAAAATGCTCGCTGTTAATAATCTGGTATTGGTGAAAGCGGGTGAAACTTTTCCCTGTGATGGTGTAGTTGAGGCCGGTGAAAGCGAAGTGGTAGAAGCATTAATTACGGGCGAATCTATTCCGGTTGCCAAAAAAACTGGCGATAAAGTAATTGCTGGCACACTCAATGGTCACAGCGCTTTGCGGGTGCGGGTAACCGCTATCGGCAGCGCTACCCAGCTTTCAGGTATTGAGCGCTTAGCGGTACAAGCGGCCGATGAAAAACCCAAACAAGTGGTTATGGCCGATAAAATTGCCCGCTTTTTTATTGCGCGCTTATTAGTGGTGTGTGCCGGTGTATTTTTATTTTGGTGGTTTAAAGATCCGAGCCGCGCTGTTTGGATTACGCTATCCGTGTTAGTAGTCACTTGTCCCTGCGCATTAGCCTTGGCAATGCCCGCGGCACTGTCCGCTGCAACCGCGAATTTACGCCAGCGTGGTTTTTTGGTGGCGCGTGGCCATGTTATTGAAACCCTAACGCATATTAATCGCGTGATCTTTGATAAAACCGGTACGCTCACTCAAGGCCGTTTTAGCATTACCGATGTTTTATTGTTGGCAGAACAATCGCGCGAAACTGTCTTGGCAATCGCCGCCGCTTTAGAGACTGACTCCAATCACCCAATTGCGCAGGCATTTAAATCGAGCCGCACCACTCATTTTATGCGAGCCGTGGATGTAAAACAGACAACAGCCGAAGGTGTTGAAGCCACCATCGACAGTGAGATTTATCGCATTGGCACCCCCGCATTTGCCCGTGAGATTATGACAGCCACGCAAAAACAATTGTCTCTGCCAGATCAAAGCAAACTCTGGTTGCTATTAGCCAACTCACAGGGCGCCTTGGCATGGTTTGGTTTGGAGGACGAGGTTCGCCCCAGCGCCCAAGCTGCTATTGCCGAACTGCGCGCTATGGGTGTGAGTGTGGAGTTGCTAAGCGGTGATCAATCCGGTGCGGTTGCTCAACTTGCTAACAAACTCGGTATTACAGAATTTACGGCAGGTGCAAAACCCGGTGACAAATTAGTACAACTTAATATGGCACAGTTGCGTGGCGATAAGGTATTAATGGTGGGTGATGGTATTAATGATGTACCTGTGCTTGCGGGTGCAGATGTGTCGGTGGCCATGGCTAGCGCTTCAGATTTAGCGCAAACTCGAGCGGATACAGTGTTGCTCAATAACCAGCTCACGCTGCTACCCCAAGCGATTTTTTTAGCAGAGCGTACTCGTAAAGTGATTAAACAAAATTTAATGTTCTCGCTCACTTATAATCTGATTGCGCTACCGCTTGCCGCCATGGGGTATGTAGCGCCTTGGGCGGCGGCAATTGGTATGACCATGAGTTCCCTGTTTGTGGTTGCCAATGCGTTGCGTTTGAGCAAGTAAATGTGTATTTAATATTTTCTTGAATCTTTTGATGGAAAAGTCTTGATGGAAAACCCTTAATGGAAAGCCTCTACTTTCTTGTCCCCTGCGCCTTAATTTTTATCGCCATTGCGGTAAAGGTTCTATTTTGGGCAATTAACAATGGCCAGTACGATAATCTCGATACTGAAGCCCACCGTATTTTATTTGACGAAGGAAAAAAGAAATCGTCGTCTTCAATACCCAGCGAGGAAACTAACGAGCCCGCCGCAGAACCAAAAGAAGTACCTAATAATGAGCAAGATAAATGATCGACATTGGTATTCTTTTTTCACTCTTTAGTTTGGGTTTAGTTAGCGGTGCGCACTGCATTGGCATGTGCGGCGGCATTATGGGCGCGCTCACCATGGCCATTCCCGCTGAAGCCAAATCAAAACGCTGGTTTATGTTGGTGGCCTATAACCTTGGCCGCATTCTTAGCTATAGCCTAATGGGGTTATTAGCAGGGTTGTTTGCTGAGCAATTTTCGGCGCTGGGTGGCGGCACCCTTTTGCGTATATTGGCTGGTATTTTGTTGATTAGCATGGGCTTGTATCTGGCAAATTGGTGGCAGGGTTTAACCAAGTTGGAGACGCTTGGGCGCTATCTCTGGGCTTATATTCAACCTATCGGCAAGCGGCTGATGCCGGTTGATACTATTACTAAAGCCTTGTTATTGGGTGCGCTCTGGGGTTGGCTGCCCTGTGGCTTAGTATATGCGGCGCTTGCCATGGCTATGACTCAGCCTGCACCTTTCATGGCTGCAAGCGCCATGTTGGCGTTTGGTTTAGGTACTTTGCCTGCGGTATTGGCCGCCGGTGCTGTGGCGCAACAGCTCGCGTATATTCTGCAACAGCGAGCCGTACGTAGTGTTTTAGCCATTATTATCATTGTTTTTGGTTTCTGGACAATTTGGGGTGCATTGGGGCATTCACACCAGCACCACCATGATCAATCGCACGAACAGCAACATACGCAGCATCCAGCTGGTAGTGATGACCATTCTGTAATTGGGGCGGGTATTTCTCAAATAGATCGCACTCACGCAGATCATTTGAATATGGATCATTCGTCGCTGCCGAATACAGCGATACACGATTTAGAGCGCCAGCGTACAGAGGGCGATATAAAAATAAAGGAACATAAGTCTTCGTCTGCCAGCAGCCTTGCCGCAGATAAAAATGTTCAACATATGCACCATCACTAAAAGATTCCTACGGAGATTGGCGAACTATACTTCAAATATCTTGCCTAATAGGGCAGGTGACCTAAATAAACCCAAGGGATTTATGCGTCTATTTTTTTATTTTAATGCAATGCTCACCTTAGCTTCGCAACGGATGTTGTGGGTATTTGCTATTGCACTGTTATGGTCTTGGCTTAATCCAAGCTTCGCGCAAGAAACTCCCGTTCAAAAAATTCCTAAAGAGGAATGTACGGCTTTCAATATAGACCCCTTCGATATAGCCCACAAAAAATCATCGCGTGTAGATGTATCCGCGTTTAAAGCCTTGGAAGGAAAAACACTTCGCAATATACGTTTTCTACAAATGAACGTTTTTGATGAAAATAACCCGGAAGAAAATAATCGGCTTTATAAAATATTGAATAAGCTACACATCAAAACCCGCACTAATGTGGTGGAATCACAGTTATTGTTTAAAGCTGGGGATAGGATTAATTATAAAATAATAGACGAGACCGCGCGTAATTTGCGCACCCGAAAATATTTAACCAATGCCTATATTTTACCCGAAAAAGTATGTGGTGCCGATGTTGATATTGTGGTGATTACCCAAGATGCATGGGCGCTTGAACCACAAGTAAAATTTTCCCGCAAATCGGACGACAACCAAACTGGCTTTGCTATTAGCGACGGTAATTTATTTGGTACAGGTAATTCGTTTAGTGTGGGCTATGAAGAAAGCGAGTTGCGTAATACCGTCAACTATGAATTTAGTAACCCCTACTTTTTAAATAAACAAATTGCTGTGCGTGCCCTGTATGGAGACACATCAGACGGACGCAATACGCTGCTCTCGGTTGCTCGCCCTTTCTATTCGCTGGATACTCCCAAAGCTGCCGGATTAAAAGTTTCTGATCTTTCGCAAGTGGAACAAATCCGTTCGCGTGGGGTTGTGGTAAATACGTTTCTGCATCAAGCCGTCGAAAACGAAATTTATATTGGGCGCGCAACTGACATTAATCCCAGCTATACCCAGCGTTGGTTGGTGGGTTTCACGCAAGAGGAAGATAGTTTCTTTATTC
Source organism: uncultured Cellvibrio sp. (assembly GCA_963506825.1). Classification (GTDB taxonomy): domain Bacteria; phylum Pseudomonadota; class Gammaproteobacteria; order Pseudomonadales; family Cellvibrionaceae; genus Cellvibrio. Next base: position 13,029 of record CAUOQW010000002.1, on the reverse strand, counting down.
ACGAGGACACCTTACAACCCATCCCTCAGCGCGATAAGGCTATTTACCCGTGGGTTGAATATCAATATTTGCAAAATGAATATGGAGTGTTTAAAAATTTAAATCAAATTCAACGGCCAGAAGATATTTCCATTGGGCAAACCATGACCATTCGTGTTGGTGCAGGCGGAACGGCATTTGGTAATACGAGTGACGTGCTGAGATACAAAGCCACCTATACCAATATTATTGATTTATCTGATACTCATATTTTTGAGTTAGAAATGAAACTGGATGGCCGTCAGCATTTTGGATTTAATCAAGACGATCCGACCATTTTTACATCGTCAGCGGCATATCATTATTTACAAGATGAAAAAAATCGCTGGTATGCGCGTATTGAATATGGCATAGGTGAAAATTTACCGCAGTATCAAGAACTCACAGTAGGTGATATTACTGGCCTGCGCGGCTACCCTACAGATTATTTACGCGGTAACCAACGTTATTTATTTACTGTGGAGCGGCGCTATTTTTCTGATATCCATATTTTCAACTTATTGCGACTAGGCGGCCTGGTGTTTTTTGATGCAGGAAAAGCTTGGGGTTTACCGCATGAACCAAACTCCCCCTTGCTATCTAACGTGGGTATTGGCTTGCGTTTAAGTTCAACCAAAGTGCGTATTGGCAATATTATTCATATCGATGTAGCTAAGCCAACGGCGACTAAAAATGGTATTAGTAAATACCAAGTGACTATTGGCGCCTATCAAAAATTTTAACTGTTTTATCAATAAATAAGAAAACAATGGGAGACTGGAATGCGTTTGTTGCACACAATGTTGCGTGTGGGGAATTTAGAAAAATCGATTGAGTTTTACACCCAAATTTTGGGTATGACATTATTGCGTAAACAAGATTTTCCAGAAGGTAAATTTACTTTAGCCTTTGTAGGTTACGGCGAAGAGGCAACACATTCCGTTATAGAGCTTACTTACAATTACGGTGTGGAGTCTTACGACTTAGGTAAAGGCTATGGTCATATCGCCTTAGGTTGTGACGATGTATTTGCCACCTGCGATAACATTCGTACCGCAGGTGGCAAAATTGTACGTGAGCCCGGCCCTATGATGCACGGTTCAACTATTCTCGCGTTTGTAGAAGATCCCGATGGCTACAAAATTGAATTGCTGGGGATAAAGTAAATTTCAATTGCAGGTGACAACCATGATGAAGCTCATTGGAATGTTGGATTCGCCCTATGTTCGTAGAACAGCAATCTCGTTAACATGCATGGGCATTCCTTTTGAGCATCAAGCCCTGTCGGTTTTTAATGATTTTGCGCAATTTCAAGCAATTAATTCCGTCGTAAAAGCTCCCACGCTGGTGTTTGATAGCGATGAAGTATTAATGGATTCCACAATCATTCTTCACTACGCCGAATCTGCGGTGCCTGCATCGCGCCGTTTGATGCCGCATTTAGGTGACGAGTTTCGGTTAGCCTTACAAATTGTTGGTTTGGCGTTGGCGGCAAGTGAAAAAGCGGTGCAACTTATGTATGAAAAAAATTTACGTCCACTTGAAAAGCAATATCAACCCTGGGTGGATAGAGTAAGTTTGCAGCTTGTGGCTGCATGCAATGCTCTGGAGGTTAAACTCAGTTCCAACGACATAGATTTAACACCCACCTATTTAACCCAACCCTTTATCACATCAGCCGTTGTTTGGCAGTTTATTCAAAGTATGTTGGCTGATATCATTCCGGCGGCAGAATTCCCAAGGTTACAAGCCTTATCCAATTATGCTGAAACCTTGCCGGAGTTTTTGGCATTCCCGCCTGTTGGTCCCGGTGTGGTTGCCACTAATACCTAATGCTCTTTTGGCTTTCGCTGTGATATTGCTCCAGCTTATAGCGCTCTACTCGGATAATCCCCATGAGTCATTTATCGCTTACGCAGTTATTATTTGATAACCGCTTTGTGCGCGAACTCCCTGCCGATCCTATATCCGATAATTACCGCCGGCAAGTTGCCAATGCCTGCTATTCGTTTGTGAATCCAACGCCTGTAAGTGCGCCGAAATTAGTCTGTGCTACCACAAATGTTGCTGATTTAATTCATCTTGATCATAGCGAATTGACGACAGATTTTTTCACCGAGATTTTTTCCGGCAACAAATTACTAGAGGGCATGCAGCCTCATGCTTGTTGCTACGGAGGCCATCAATTTGGCAATTGGGCAGGGCAGTTAGGCGATGGCCGCGCAATTAATTTAGGTGAAGTAAAAACTGTGCAGGGAGATCATTGGACATTACAACTTAAAGGCGCAGGCCCAACACCTTATTCACGTACTGCTGATGGTCTTGCCGTATTGCGTTCATCGGTGCGTGAATTTTTATGCAGCGAAGCTATGCATCATTTGGGTGTACCCACTACGCGGGCTTTGAGTTTAATCCTTACGGGCGAGCAAGTGCGTCGCGATATGTTTTACGATGGCAATCCGCAATTGGAACTGAGCGCAGTGGTGTGTCGTGTTGCACAAAGTTTTACCCGCTTTGGTAACTTCGAAATTTTATCGGCGCGCAATGATGTTGAGCTGTTAAAAAAATTAACGGATTTCACTATTCGCACCGATTTCCCCCATCTTGTAAAACAAAGCGCCGAAATAACCCGCGATACCTATATGCAATGGTTTGATGAAATTTGTTCGCGTACAGCGGAAATGATTGCCCATTGGATGCGCGTTGGTTTTGTGCACGGCGTAATGAATACCGACAATATGTCGATTCTAGGTTTGACTATCGATTATGGGCCATATGGTTGGTTAGAAGGTTATGATCCAGATTGGACTCCCAACACAACGGATGCGCAAGGCCGTCGCTATAGATTTATTAATCAGCCGCAGGTCGCACTATGGAATTTGGCGCAGCTTGCCAATGCAATTTATCCTTTAATTGAATCAGTTGAGCCTTTGCAAGCAGGCTTAAATACCTATCGCCGTATTTACGCTGCCCAATGGCAAAACGATATGGCAAATAAATTAGGCTTGAAGACTTTTAATGAAAGCGATGTAGAATTGGTGGAGGAATTGCAGCGCGTCTTGCAAATGACTGAAACCGATATGACAATATTTTATCGCTTGCTGGCAAATTTCGATTTCCAATCTCTTGTTCACGATGATGTAGTACTGATTGAGGTTATACAATACGCTTATTATGCCCTGCCAAGTCCGGAAGTTATTGCGGCCATGGCTGCATGGCTGCGAATTTATGCCGCACGCTTGGAACAAGACTATGTGATTCACGGTGAAACGCACGAACAGCGCAAGGTGCGTATGAATTTTGCGAACCCCAAATATGTATTGCGTAACTACATGGCACAAGTGGCAATTGATAAAGCCACCGCAGGTGATTTTTCTGAAGTAGAAAAGCTGTTAGTTTTGTTGCAGAACCCTTACGATGAGCAGCCGGAATACCAAAGCTATTTTTCCAAGCGCCCCGAATGGGCGCGAACCAAAGCGGGTTGCTCGATGTTGTCCTGTAGCTCCTAGTACATTTTACTGAGACAGACTTAAATGATTGGAACGCTAGTTGGTTTAATTGTAGGTTTTATATTTACTCGCAATATTTTTGGTGCGCTGATTTTTGCGGCCTTGGGTTTCTTTTTTTATGACCGCAAGCGTAATGCGCCGGTAAAAATAACGGGTGAGCAGTTACAAGCATCGCAAGTTTTGTTTTTTAAAACGGTATTTAATTTGCTGGGGCACATTGCCAAAGCAGATGGTCATATCAGTGAAAATGAAGTAAAGCTCACGGAAGCCTATATGGATAAAATGGGCTTAAGTTCAGAGCATAAGCGCGAAGCCATACGTTTATTTAAAGAAGGCGCAAGTGCGGATTTCAGTTTACAAACCTGCTTGATGGCCTTTCGCGATCTTGGCACGCGCAGCCCGAATTTAAGCCAGATGCTGCTGGTATATTTAATTAATTTAGCAATGGTTGACGGTGTTTTACATACACGTGAAGTAGAAATTTTACAGCAAGTTGCGGATAGTGTTGGTTTCTCGCGCACCACCTTTGAGCAGTTGCTAAAAATGATTGGTGCGCAAAATTCGTTTGCCAAAAATCAGAGTGGCGATGATTTGGCGCTTGCTTATGATGCCTTGGGTGTAACGAAAGAAACCAGTGATGCCGATATCAAAAAAGCTTATCGCAAACTAATGAGTCAATACCACCCTGATAAACTCATGGGGCAGGGCTTTCCAGAGGAAATGATTAAGTCTGCCACTGAGCGCTCGCAAGAAATTCAAGCTGCGTACGATTTAATTAAAAAGTCCCGCCCTTGATTTAGCGAATAAATACGTGCGCTTAGATCGCTTTATAGAAAGCAAACTCTCTTATTCCGCGCAGACGGTGCGTGATTTATTTGTACAACGCAAAGTTATCCTTAATGGAGTTGCAGTGAGTGAGGGGCGCGGCAGAATTACTGAGTTTTGCCGCGTAGAAGTAGATGGTAGGGTACTGCAAGCGCGCCAAGCTATTTATGTGATGTTGCACAAACCTAAAAGCTGCGTAAGTGCGACCAAAGATGCTAAAAATAAAACTGTACTTGATCTTATCGATATCCCAGAAAAAGAAAGCCTGCATTTAGCGGGGCGATTGGATTTTAATACCACGGGCTTATTGTTATTAACCAATGACGGCAAGTGGTCGCGCAAGCTGACTCAGCCACAACAAAAAATCCCCAAAACTTATTGGGTAAAAACCCAAGATGAAATTACACCCGAATATGTAAAGAAGTTTGCGGAAGGGTTTTATTTTCAGTTTGAAGATTTAACAACTCTACCTGCGAAGCTAAACATTCTTTCAACTCACACTGCTCAGCTCAGTATTTACGAAGGGCGCTACCATCAAATCAAACGCATGTTTGGTTTTTTTCAGAATGAGGTGTTGGAGCTGCATAGATTGTCTATGGGCAATATCAGTCTTGATGAAAATCTCGCTGCGGGTGAGTATCGTTTGTTGACACAAGCAGAGATTGTATCTATTTAAAGTTGTAGGGCGGGTTAGCCACAAAGTGGCGTAACCCGCGCGGTTTACATTTAACGCCTACCATCTGAGACAACAGGATCGACTATTTTCTCTGCTTAACTCTTTTGGATCTTATTTTTGATTCAATTGTTGTAGGCACATTATTCTTGAGCAGCCGCGCCATCCCAAACGTAGAAAGCCCCCAAATAACCAGCAGTGCAACTAACAACAAGGCCGCTATAAACGCAAAAATATCTGGTGCTTTCATCAGTGTGGTCATCAACGAATCTTCGTAATAGAAAAACCATTGATGCCCCTCAGGGAATACTTTGGTGTGCAGCCAATAAAATATTTTAGTGGCGCCCAAGCTTATGACAATTGCACTAATCACAAAAATTCCACCGCAAAAGCCTAAGACTATATTGCGCAGCGATGGGAATACTCGCTTTTGGTGATAGGCAATTGCTAAAAAAATTATCCAAATAAAAAAGCCCGCAATCCCGACAAAATAAAACTGATGAATCAAATTGCTCACATCTTGTAAGTGAATAATTTCTGCCGTGTGCATTAACGGAATTTTAGTATCGTTTGGCAGCGTAAAATGAATTGTCTCTAAGCCTTCGCCATTGTTTTGTACCGCATGGGTAATTTGTGCAAATAAATTCCAGTGATCTTTAGGTTGGGTGAATTCGAAACCGTGAATGTGGCGATTGAGCGGTGCAAACTCAGCGATATGTGTATCCAACTCCAGTAATTTATAACCAGTGGGGTAAGCGAAATCTATCTGTGCTAACAAATGCCATGCGAGCAAGCTAGTTGCCAGTAGTTGCCCAATAAAAATGAGCGGCCAGATTAAATAAGAAACAAAGCGCATAGAAAACCGATTATTGGAAGATTCAGATGATGCGCAGCCTAGCGAGCTTAGGCGTGTTCTACAAGTAGCCTCTCTGCCTTGAGACTTAAATGTCTCTTGAGGCTTAAATCGTTAAAGCGTGTAAAAATCTCAACTCTATTTAATTATATGATTTATCATGTAATCTACAAAAACGATAAACTGAGGTGCAATCATGTTTAAACAATCCCTAGGTGCGCTATACGGACTACTGGCTTTGGTCAGCTTAGTCGCCAGCATTGCGCATGCCAATACTGACAAAGCCGACGGCCGCGAGCGCTTATCGCTAGATCGCGGCTGGCTATTTCATTTGGGCGATGTGCCCATGCCAGTGGTTAAAGGCCACGGTTTCAGCTATGCCAATGCCAAGGCGGGGAACGCGTGGGGTGCGGCAGCTACTGAGTTTGATGATTCGAGTTGGCGCAAACTGGATTTACCCCACGATTGGGCGGTAGAAGGCCCCTTTGATCCCAATGCCAATATTTCCCAAGGCTATCGCCCGCGCGGCGATTCCTGGTATCGCCGTTATTTAAAGGTGGATGAGGCTGATCGCGGCCGCCACTTTGAATTGCAGTTTGATGCCATAGCCACTTACTCCACCGTGTGGGTTAACGGCAATGTGGTCAATCGCAACTGGTCTGGCTACAACGCTAGCTATATCGATATCACACCCTATTTGCGTTACGGCGATGCCATGAACACTATCGCCATTCGTGTGGACGCCACGGCGATGGAAGGTTGGTGGTATGAAGGCGCGGGCATGTATCGCCATGCCTGGTTGGTTAAGCGCAACCCTGTACATATTATTACCGATGGCGTGCATGTAACACCGCGCCAATCATCAGATGGAAACTTGGATGGCAAGTGGCAAATTCCTGTGGCCGTTACCCTCAATAACAGCGGCAAACAAGCAGCCGATGTGACTGTAGAAGTCAGTGTGTTCGACCCCAAGGGCAAACAAGTAGTCAAGCAATCGCAAGCCGTGAAAGTGCCCGTGCTTACCCAAACCCTTGCGCAATTGCCGGTTGTGATTGAATCGCCTGCACTCTGGTCAATTGAACAAACCAATCTTTATCGCGTGACTACTCAAGTTGTGCAAAACGGCAAAAAAATTGATGAGGTATCGCTCAATACCGGTTTTCGAACCATTCGTTTTGATTCGCAGCAGGGCTTTTTCCTCAACGATAAACACGTGAAATTGCAGGGTGTATGTATCCATCAAGATCACGCCGGTGTAGGTGTTGCTGTACCCGATTCCATTTGGGAATACCGCTTACGTCGCCTCAAAGAACTGGGCGTGAACGCCATCCGTTTCTCTCACAATGCGCCCGCAGTCGAAGTGCTGGATATGGTTGATCGGATGGGCTTTGTGGTGATGGACGAAAACCGCAATTTCAATCCATCGCCGGACTATATGAAACAATTGGAGTGGATGGTGCGCCGCGATCGTCATCACCCCGGCATTATTCTCTGGTCGGTATTTAATGAAGAGCCTGTGCAAGGTACCGAAGTGGGTTATGAAATGGTGCGTCGCATGACTGCTGCAGTAAAAGCGCTAGACGATACTCGCCCCGTAACCGCTGCCATGAACGGCGGTTTCTTCAGTCCGCTCAATGTATCTCACGCGGTGGATGTGCTGGGCGCAAATTACCAAGTGCCAGATTACGACCGCTTCCACAAAGCGCGCCCCGAAATGCCCTTTACCAGTTCAGAAGATACCTCGGCCTTTATGACGCGTGGTGAATTCACTACCGATAAAAGTAAAAATCTCATCGCCAGTTACGATGAGGATTTTGCACAGTGGGGCAACAGCCATCGCGATGCATGGGAAGCTATTGCAACCCGCGATTACGTTGCCGGTGGTTTTGTGTGGACAGGGTTTGATTATCGCGGTGAACCGACGCCCAACGAATGGCCATCGGTTAGCTCCTCGTTCGGCATTATGGATCTCAACGGCTTCCCTAAAACTGCCTACTACATGCACCAAGTGCAATGGATAAAAGATCGCCCCTTGGTGCACATTGCGCCCCATTGGAATTGGAGCGGTAGAGAAGGCAAAGACATTCGCGTAATGGTGATGGCTAACGTAGAACGCGTAAAACTTTTGCTCAATGGTCGCGACCTTGGCGAACAAAAAGTGGATCAATACCGCATGAATTATTTCAAGGTTCCCTATGAAGCCGGCAAGCTGGAAGCCATAGGTTTTAATGGCGATAAAGAAGTAACGCGCGCAATTGTTGAAACCACTGGCAAAGCCGTTGCGCTTGAATTAATTCCAGATCGCAAATCTTTAGTGGGCGATGGCCGCGATGCTATGCCTATTACCGTGCGCGCCTTAGATGCAAAAGGCCGCGCAGTACCTATCGATAATTCCGAAGTCACCTTTGAAATCAGCGGCGCAGGAAAATCCATCGGCCACGGCAATGGCGACCCAAATTCACATGAAGATGAAAAAGGTAAAACGCGCAAACTCTTCAACGGCCTAGCGCAATTAATTGTGCAAACTAACTTTCCAGAAGGGCGAGGGGAAAGCAAAGGTGCACTTAAAATTACCGCAACTGCACAAGGTTTAAAAACGGCGAGCGTGAGTATTCCTGTTAAAACCGTTGCGCCGGTTCCCTTTGTTAGCGGTGGCGAAGCACCTTTATCGCATATTCGTGATTGGCGCGTATCACCCGCGAGTAGCGAGCGCCCAGATCCACTGCAACTGCTAGCCGATAACGACATGAATACCTGGGGCTGGGGTCAACCGCCTATGCTAAATACACCCGAAGGCAAAGCCGGTGCTTCATACCGTTTATATCGCACCAGTTTTACCTCACGCAAAAATTTAGCGGATGGCTCTGGCCGTATTCACTTTTACAAAATTATTGGCAAAGCTGAAATTTGGTTAAACGGTGTAATGATTGGCAAGAAAGATTCTTTCGCGCCAGCTGAGTTGGATTTGCAATTACCTGCAGGCGAAGGCGTGCGTCAGTTAAATGTTATCGTTCAAGGTGAGGGCGATAATAAAGCGGGCGTTGAAGGCAATGTGGTGATTGAGCCTAAAAAATAATTTGGGCTTTAGTCAGAAATAAAAAAGGCGAATCACTGGAAGGTGATTCGCCTTTTTTTGTATTAAGTATTATTTTTTTCGATGGTAGAAATTTTTAACAGCTACTATAAATAATCCTATTATTAGTAGTAGATAAGAAGAGGTTTCAGGTACTTCTTGATAGTTGAAGTAACCTATGAAATAACTGTCTTCATCGAAATGGGTGTTACCTAAATTAATTTCCACCCACCCCAAACCAATATCAATGCCTTGTCCAAAAAGTAAGCCATCTATATTGGTGTCTGACCCCAATCCATACCAAAAGTTTTCTCTTGTAGTCGTGGCATAGTCGGGTTGCTCTAGTCTGAAGACGGTTCCATTTTGCCAGCCAGCTGAGGCAATGAAATCAATAGTAAACCTATCTTTGTCTACATCAAGCTTAAATATACTGCTGTATTGTTTGGCATCGCTTGTTCCTGTTTGAACATTAAATGGTGCATCAAGACCGTAACCATTAACTCGTCCAAGACCGTAACCAGTGTCAACTGTTCTCTTGATATAGGCGTCGACAGTATAACCTTCAAGTGAATAGGGCGTTGCAAATGCAGATATGCTGAATATAAGTCCAAAAAACACGGGTAAATATCTCATAATGATCCTTTTGAAAAAAATAAAATACGTTCTACTGCCACATAAACTTTCGATTGTGCGCAGGGATGATAACTGAGTTTATGAATGTACTCCAGTTATTGGGATTGCAATGTCATATGACTTTAGAGGATTTAAGCTTGTCGAAGCAGTCACAAGTTACGGTAACCTTTACTTCATATAAATGACACCCCCCCCCATTCCAAGCCAATAATATCTCTATCCAATTCCACAGAGCCTTAGCAATTATGGATAAGCCTGAAACACAACTCAGTTGGCTGCAGCAACTTCAGCAAGAAATAAAATCCCTCTTTGTGCTCAACAAACCGAGTCGCCCTTGGCATGTTGCCTTAGTCGCCACTATCGGTATGGCGATACCCGCGCTCTTGGGTGTTTATTTTCAGCAGATGGCGAATGCGCTTTTAGCCTGCGTGGGAACCATGGTAATTCTGTATATTCCGCGCACCAGTGTTCCGCATCGTATGGTGACTCTGGCGGTTTGTTCCTTCGGTATTGTGGCTTGTTTTACGGTAGGGTTGGCGGCGGGCTTTAGTATTTATTCATCGGCAATAGCGCTAATGCTTATTGCTATGCTGGTGGATTTTATTTGTCGCTACTATTCCATTCCCGCCCCTGGCAATTTCTTTTTTATTTTCCTCGCCGCACTCGGTTGTACCTTGCCATTTAATATTGAATTAATTCCTTTGCACGTTGGGTTGGTGGCGCTGGGGTGCATGCTGTCTTTTTTGGTCGCATTTTTTTATAGCTTGTGCGTAACTTTGCAAGCGCCTAACCCTGTAGCAGCGATAGATAAAAATATTTTAAATTTGGTGCTGAAATCAGCGGTAATGGGTTTGTTTGTGGGTGGCTCTTATTTATTGGCGGAAATAATTGGGTTAAGCAAACCTTACTGGGTTCCAATTTCTTGTGCGGCGATTATGCAAGGTGCGACTTTTACCTTGGTATGGCAGCGAAAAATTCATCGTGTAGTGGGTACGGTTCTCGGTATGGGTTTGGCGTGGTGTATTTTTTCACAATCTCTGCACGGTTGGTCATTTGCGATAGCCATTATTTTATTGTTTTTTATCGTTGAGCTTTTGGTAGTGCATCACTATGGCTTAGCCGTTATTTTTATCACACCGCTTACCATGCTCCTCGCTGAAGGTTCAGCGTCGCGTGTGCTGCATGAATCTTTGGTAATCACTCGCTTGGGCGATATTGCGCTTGGCAGTGCTATGGGGTTTGTGGGTGGTTGGGTTATGCATCACCCTAAAATACTGGCGTATCTTGAATTTAAGTTACAAAAATCTACTTCATCAAGCAGCTAAACTTGGAATATTAAGCTGTAAGATGTTAAGTGTTAATAGAGAAGAAGAGCGGCCAAGCCACTCCTGAACCTTGCGGTTCATTTCATGCTTGGCTGCTTTTCGTTTGGCTTTTTCAGTTTTTTCATGCACGCCACCTTTACCCATAATTGGATGGAATGCATGACCGTTACGTCGTTCTTGTTTCTTGCCTTTTAGGGTACTGCCATCTTGCGGATTGGGCATGTGATTGCCTCCTGTTAACTTGCTAATAAAAACCATTGGGGATTATTCGCCGCTTTTAAGCGACGTTTTGCTTTTGAATCATTAACGATAAATTGCGGCGCTTGTTTTGTGGTTTCAAAACAAAACTTCTCCGGTAAATCTGTGTAGAGCGAACGGGGTGGTGCGCAGCCATTTATTTTCTTCATTACTTTTCCAGTATCGAAGGTGTGATAATAAACTTTGCTAAACCCCAACTCTTGCTGCACAAACCAGAGCGTTGCCGCCATCATTGCCTCTGACCAAATCTTTTTTTGCTCTGCGATCACATGTTCACAATAAGCCGCAACCTTTTGGCGATCTAACTTATTGCGGCTCCAATAGATACGCATTTCACTATCGCTCCCTGCGCTTAATGCTCGCTTATAGGTGTATTCCAAATCGCGGATTAAATCAGATTGAATTTCTTCAATCAGAATCTCACCGGTGTTGAAATCCATATCTAACCTTGCCCACGCGAGCGTTGCGGTACGCTTGCGGCTTTTGGGGTGAGCAGAGGTTGTGAGTCTATTCAAATGACAACCCGCTACTGCTTTAAACATTGCATCAAATTGATTGCTCAAATTCAACTGCAATACCAAGTTCGCGCCGGGGCGCGATGTTTGGTTCCAAGAGTAACGTTTCTTATGGCCCCACCTGCCGAGCGTTAACACATAGTGTTCGGTTTGTGCTGACCATAAGTTTTCCAACTGCGCTACTTCGAGTCGTCCGTTACCTGAATTTTTGAGTGTGTCCTTCACTAAGGGTTTATCCAATAATTTTTTCAGTTTTGATTGTTTAATGCTGTGAATATCATTGCTTATCGCATTGGTTAAATACTGCTTAAGCAAATACACCGCATACTGATCCTTAAAATAACAAAACTGCGTGCGCTCTCTAGGAAGGCAGGCTATGACTTCCTCCAATAATTTATCGTCCATAGCATTATCCTTTTATACATAAGACTTGTTTGAGCGTGTGAACCACCTCTACCAAGTCAGATTGGTTGTGCATAACCTCGTCAATGTCCTTATAGGCTGCGGGTATTTCGTCAATCACCGCTTTGTCTTTTCGGCATTCGACGCCTTTGGTTTGCGCGATTAAGTCTTCTTTGCTGAACGCGTGACGTGCGGCAGTGCGGCTCATTTTTCTACCGGCACCGTGGGCGCAAGAACAAAATGAATCTGCATTGCCTTTGCCTCGCACAATAAAAGATTTTGCGCCCATGCTGCCGGGAATAATTCCCAGCTCACCTTCGCGTGCACTTATAGCGCCTTTGCGCGTTAGCATAACGTCAGCGCCGAAATGATGTTCGCGGCTTACGTAATTATGGTGGCAGTTAATGGCGTGGCGATCGGCATGAAATTTTGGCAAAAATGGCGCTATTGCCCGCAGCACTAAACCCATAATCTCATTGCGATTTAAACGCGCATATTCCTGCGCCCAATTTACAGCTGTTACGTAATCTACAAAGTGCTCACTGCCTTCCGTGAAATAAGCCAAATCCTTATCGGGCAAATTGTGAATATGTTTGCCCATATCTTTTTTGGCGAGTGCAATAAAATATTGCCCAATTGCATTGCCAATTCCACGGCTGCCGGTGTGCAACATGATCCACACATCTTTGCTTTCATCCACGCACACTTCAATAAAGTGATTACCGCTGCCAAGTGTGCCCATTTGTTTAGTCCAAAGGGTGTTAGGCTGTTTTAGCATCTTCATCACTGTAGGGTGTTTTTCAAATAGCCACTCCACACCCGCTGCCATTTGTGAGCATGCACTTGCACGAATGCTCACAGTTTTATGCGCTTGCAAACCTACGGGTACCGCGCGTTCAATAGCACTGCGCATTGCCCCAAGGTTATCGGGTAATTGGGATGATT
>CAUOQW010000001.1:0-23677 GCA_963506825.1 uncultured Cellvibrio sp. | reverse complement strand
TCATCGAGTATAAGGTTTTGAGAGGGTAATTCTGATTTTGGGTGCACTTTAATTCTGGCATCATGAGACTGAACCAGCTTATGCCCAACACTCCCGCTTCGTTTTAAATATGAGATAAACAATGTGTCATTGTTGAACGGTCGATGCTCGAAATTATGGTTGTGTTCTTCTACGAGCCAACTATAGAAACGAACGATATTGCCAATTTTATTACTAGCGGTTTTGTCGGTGATTTCTCCATCACGAACCGAACCTAGAAGCCGATCGCGGAAACGAAATATTGGCCTATTTCTTTTAGAGGGCGTATCCAGAAGAGGATCAATACCCTCGTTTTTGCAAAAATCGTAAAACTCAGACAGATGAACGGCGTATTTCTGAATGCTGAGAGGGTCTGCCAGCTGATGAATTGATAAGTAGGTAAGGTAATAACATCCTAAATCCCAGGTTAGCCCATCGCCTCCAATAACAGTCGGTAGATACTTTACTGTGAAAGAAGGTGTGCCGGTTCTAAGAGATTTATATCCTACTCGACAACACTCACCAGTCTTAGAATCAATAATATCCTCTTGAGTATCCAGTTGCGGATCGCTCAATGAGCAGACGGCTTTTAGATCAAAATTCTTTAGATTATGTCTCAACTACATCACCATTCTATCTAATTTGAACCGATTCATAGAAAAAATTAGCTTCAACATAGAGTTGCCTGCCGTTCAGCAAATGAATTCTTTCCATTGATCAAAGGGGAGCCATCCAATGCACATATGCGGTAGACACATTTTCAATGCATTGATAACCCCTCAGTAAATTACAGAATCCATATGTTTCTATCATTCTATCTCGAAATTCCCGCGCTGAAAAGTAATTGCTGGGAATGTTTTGACGGTAGATTTAACAATATGTGTATTAATGTGAGGGAATTTAAATGTGGAATAGCATTCTGGATGACATTAAGGCCGACTTTTCGCTGTCAACAGACTACGAGTTGGCCTTCCATTTGAGATTATCTCCCTCCACTATTGGTAATATTAGATCCGGGGCAAGGCAGCCAAGTATTCCTGTTGTCATTAAGATGCTTGATAAGCGTGGCTACGCTTTTACAAGAGATCGGTTCCTAAGCCTCCTGCCTGATAACGCAAAAACTGCTTTTCTCAAATCTGAGAAAAAGCGTATGGCTTCTGCATTTGAGCGAGATAAAAGTGAAAAACACTACAAATTGATTTTGAATGAAAAGGGAGAAATCGATTGGGTTAAAGCATTTGAATTGCTTAAGCAGATTCGATCTTTTTCAACCGACAAAGAGCTTGCTGCAAAACTGAAAATTGCTACCTCCGCTCTCGGCAATGTAAAAAATGGATCTAGACCTTTAGCATCTGCGGCAAAGTTTCTTCTTTTGCACGAACTGGGCATAATTTTAGATAAAAAGACGCTTGCTAAAGTGGTGCCTCCCGATCTAGAAAAGGCTATTGCACAAGAGAAGCTTTCTCTAGATTTTGTCCTGAACTCTCAATAAAGCCTTTAGTGCTTTGTCCCCCGCGTTGCCATCTAGCACCCACGAATCTCATTTTTCGCACGTCCTCCTATTCCTAATGCACCAAACCCTATCTCTAGGGTACTATTCCCTCATAACCCAACACGCATGGCAGCGCTAATAAAAATCAGGGCTGCCAAAGTTTGCTGTAAAAAGCCTTACCCCATAACTTTGGTTAAATAACACACAAATGGCAAAGCTCACCCTACAACAACTAGAATCCTACCTCTGGACAGCCGCCGACATCCTGCGCGGCAATATGGATGCCTCTGAATACAAAGACTACATCTTCGGCATGATGTTCTTAAAACGCCTGTCCGATAGCTTTGATGAAGAGCAAGAGAAAGTCATCGCCCACTACCTAAGCATTGGCAAAAGCCAAGCCGAAGCGGAAAAGCTGGCGCAGGATGAAGACGAATATGACCAGACCTTTTTTGTACCACTCCGCGCACGTTGGGCGGCGCTTAAAGATTTAAAGCACGACATAGGTGCTGAACTCAACAAAGCCACCGAAGCGATTGAAGAACACAACACCAGCCTTGAAGGTGTATTGGTGTCCATTGACTTCAACATTAAAAACAAACTGTCCGATAAAAAACTTGGCGATTTACTCAGCCACTTCAGCCAACACCGTTTGCGCAATGAAGATTTTGAATCCACCGATTTGCTCGGCACCGCTTACGAATACCTCATCAAAATGTTTGCGGATTCTGCCGGTAAAAAAGGCGGTGAATTTTATACCCCGAGCGAAGTGGTTCAGCTGCTCGTCTCACTGCTCAAGCCCCACGCCGGTATGCGCATATACGACCCAACCGTAGGTTCGGGCGGTATGCTGGTGCAAACGCGCAACCACCTTGTTAGCCACGGCGAAAATGCGGCCAACCTCTCGCTCTACGGGCAAGAGATGAACCTGAACACTTGGGCCATTTGCAAAATGAACATGTTTTTGCATGGCGTGTTCAATGCCGACATCCGCAAAGGCGATACTTTGCGTGAGCCGCAGCATATTCAGAACGGCGAGTTGATGACCTTTGATCGTGTAATCGCCAACCCGCCATTCAGCCTTGCCGCATGGGGCAAAACCGAATGCGATAACGATGGCTTTGGCCGCTTCCCCTATGGCACACCGCCCAAAGATTCCGGCGACCTCGCGTTTGTGCAACACATGATTGCCTCGCTCAACAGCCAAGGCATGGCCGGTGTGGTTATGCCCCACGGCGTCCTCTTTCGCGGCTCCAGTGAAAAAGATATTCGCAAAGGTATTTTGAACGATGACTTGCTAGAAGCCGTCATAGGTTTACCCGCAGGTTTGTTTTACGGCACCGGTATTCCCGCGAGCTTGTTGATTTTAAATAAAGCCAAACCTGCCGAGCGCAAAGGCAAAGTGCTATTTATAAATGGCGAGTTGGATTACGCCGAGGGTAAAAACCAAAACTCCTTGCGCCAACAAGATATTGAAAAAATTCTCGCCGCGTTTGATGCTTACCAAAATATAAAACGCTACGCCCGCGTGGTGGATATTGCTGAAATTGCCGAGAACGATTTTAATTTAAATATTCGCCGCTACGCGGATACCTCACCACCGCCCGAAATTTTTGATGTGCGCGCATTACTTCACGGTGGAGTGCCCGTGCGTGAAGTGTATGACGATTACATTCAGGAAGAAATTTTAAAAGGTTTTGATGTGAGTGCGGTGTTTACCAAGCGCGATGATAATTATTACGATTTTAAGACAGAGATAACTTCTAAAGAATTAATTCGTACATTCTTACCAGTAGATAACCAAGCGCTGACTTCACAGGTTGAGCGTTGGTGGGATAAATATCGCGTTTCGTTACATGAATTGGATGCGCAAGTGGCGCAGGCTGAAAATGTAATGAAGGGATTTTTGGCGGAGCTTGGGTATGAATAATTCGGCCCCCACAGGTTGGCGCTATAAAAAAATTAGCGATATTGCTGATGTCTACTCTGGAGGAACTCCGGATAGAACTAACCCTAGTTTCTACATTGGCAAAAACCCCTGGGTTAAATCTGGTGAAGTTAACTCAAGAATAGTTCGCCATACAGAAGAACATATTTCTGACGAGGCGATTCTCAACAGTAGCGCTAAATGGGTTCCAGCTGGCGCTGTATTAGTGGCAATGTACGGCGCTACAGCTGGAAAAGTTGCTAAGTTAATGATTAATGCAACACTTAACCAAGCAATATCAGCTGTTATTGTTAAAAACGAGGAAAGCCACAACGACTATTTATTTCACTCATTAGATTTTAACAGTGAAGAGTTACTTAAATCATTGCAGGGGTCAGGACAACCCAATCTTTCGGGTGGATTAATAAAAAGTTTAAAAGTTCTTTACCCACCGTTTCCCGAACAACAAAAAATCGCCACCATTCTCACATCCGTTGACGATGTAATTGAATCTACCCAAGCGCAAATCAATAAACTCAAAGACCTAAAAACCGGCATGATGCAAGAGCTGCTGACTAAGGGGGTTGATCACAGTGAATTTAAAGATAGTCCGGTTGGGAAAATTCCGAAGGCGTGGGAGGTTAAAGAGCTCAATGAAGTTGTTGATCCGTTAAAACCGATTACCTACGGAATAGTTCAAGCTGGGCCACACATTGAAAACGGAGTTCCATATATTCGTGTATCCGACATGATTGGACGTGAATTAAAAACCGATGGAATGTTACGAACATCTCTCGAAATTGCCGAGAAATTCAAACGGTCTTCTGTAAATGCGGGGGATATTGTATATGCGCTGCGAGGCGTTATAGGCCACGTACAAAAAGTGCCACAGTGCTTAGATGGTGCAAACCTAACGCAAGGGACAGCGCGGATTTCAAGCTCGAAGTTGGTTTGTACTAACTACTTGCTCTGGGCATTAAAATCTCCTTATGTTGCATTTCAGAATGATATGGAAGCAAAAGGCTCAACATTTAGAGAAGTTACGCTTGCCAGTTTGCGTGCAATAAATGTGTGTGTTCCAAGTATTGAAGAGC
The DNA here is from genome assembly GCA_963506825.1 of uncultured Cellvibrio sp. GTDB lineage: Bacteria > Pseudomonadota > Gammaproteobacteria > Pseudomonadales > Cellvibrionaceae > Cellvibrio. The sequence continues at coordinate 19,146 of CAUOQW010000001.1, read as the reverse complement.
AGAATAAAATATCAGAAATTTTGGATGGCATCCAATATCGAATTGATACGATTGAAGACAAGTACGTACATTTTCAATCAATCAAAAAAGCACTAATGCAAGATCTCCTCACCGGCAAAGTCCGTGTCAAAGTGAATTGATTATGACGAACGACGAATACGATAAAGTCGAGCTGCCTGCGCTAGAGCAATTGCAAAAACTCGGCTGGCAATATATTTCTGGCTTATCATTTTTGCCTGCGCCGGATGGTGAGCGCGAATACTTCCGTGAGGTAGTTTTAGAAAAGCGTTTGCGTGCGGCAATTCTGCGTATTAACCCTTGGATTAGTGACGAGAACCTGCGCAAAGTAATGCGCGATATTACGCACCCAGCCGCCGCGACTTTAATGGAAGCCAATCAAAATCTGTGGCATACCTTAGTCAATTACCAATCCGTCGAACAAGACCTAGGTAAAGGCCGCAAAGGCCAAACAGTAAAGATCATTGATTTTGACAACATCGCCAACAACGAATTTTTTTGTGTAAACCAATTTAAAATTGAAGGTATTAACGAAAATATCATCCCCGATATTTTGTGCTTTGTGAACGGCTTACCGCTCGCCATCATCGAAGCAAAATCGCCTTACATCACCAACCCTATGGAAAGCGGCATTACCCAATTGCGCCGCTACGCCAACCGCCGTACTCCACACGAGGACGAAGGCGCAGAAAAATTATTCTGGTACAACCAATTAATGGTTAGTACCCACCGCGACAAAGCCGCCGTAGGCACCATAAGCTCCAAAGTTGAACACTATTTAGAATGGAAAGATGCATACCCATTTGATACCCAAAGCTTCGCCCATTCGCAAGAAGTCTTGTTGGCCGGTTTATTTAGTCACGCTAATTTTTTAGATGTAATCCAAAACTTCACCTTGTTTGAAGCTATTGATGGCAAAGTAATCAAAAAAATCCCGCGCTATCAACAGTTCCGTGCTGTGCACAAAACCATTGAGCGCTTAAAAACCGGTGCCACCAAAAAAGACAAAGGCGGCATTATTTGGCACACCCAAGGTTCAGGTAAATCCCTCACTATGGTGATGCTCGCGGTAAAAATTCGCCGCGACCCGCAACTGCGTGATTACAAATTAGTGTTTATTACCGACCGCACGCAGCTAGATCAACAGCTCACGGCACAATTTGAACGCGCCCAAGGTGAAACGGTTTACCCAGCTACTTCCGTCGCAAAATTAAAAGAGTTGCTCGCCAAAGACAGCGCCGATTTGGTCACTGCTACAGTGCAAAAATTTCAAGAGAGCGAAGGTGAATTTGAGTTCCCCGTATTAAATACGAGTGAGCGCATTATTGTATTAGCCGATGAAGCCCACCGCACACAATACGGCGCACTCGGCGTGGCCATCAACAGCGGCTTACCCAATGCCCCCAAAATTGCATTCACCGGTACACCGCTGATTAGCTCGCAAAAAACCAGCCACGAATTTGGCAGCTACATAGATACCTACACCATTGAAGAAGCCGTAGCCGATGGAGCAACTTGCCAAATACTGTATGAAGGCCGCGAGGCTAAAACCAAAGTTACGGGCGATTCACTCGATACATTATTCGACGAATATTTTGCCGACCGTACACCCGAAGACAAGGCCGCCATTAAGAAAAAATACGGTACCGAACAAGCCGTATTAGAAGCGCCCCAGCGCATCCGTTGGGTGTGTATAGATTTGCTAAAGCATTACCGCGAACACATTCAGCCCAACGGCTTTAAAGCCATGATCGTAACTTCATCGCGCCGCGCCGCTGTTGTTTACAAGCAAACGCTAGATGAATTAGAAGGCCCAGAAAGTGCGGTGATTATTTCCGGCAAACACAATGATGAAGCCTTCTACGCACCCTACACAGATCCGCTGCTACAAAAGCAAAATATCGACAACTACAAAAAGCCGCTGAGTGATAGCGGCCTTTCCATTATCGTAGTGAAAGATATGCTGCTAACCGGTTTTGATGCGCCTATCTGCCAAGTCATGTACTTAGATCGCAAACTCAAAGAGCACACACTGCTCCAAGCCATCGCCCGCGTAAACCGCACCGCCAGCGGCAAACAGCGCGGCTTTATTGTGGATTACTTCGGCTTGAGTGATTACCTCACCGAAGCGCTGGATATGTTTTCCAAAGAAGATGTTGCCGGTGCGCTCCAAGATTTGAAAGATGAAATCCCAAAACTAAAAGCCATGCACACCCGCGTAATGGGGCATTTTAAAGGCGCAGACATTAATGACCTTGATGCCTGCATTTTAAAATTGAAGGACGAAGATAAGCGCCAGCAATTTGAAATTGATTTTAAAAAGTTCGCCAAACAAATGGACATCATCATGCCTGATGAAAGCGCCAAACCTTTCTTGGGCGATTTAAAAGCACTCGGCAAAATTAACTTAGGCGCACGCAATTTATACCGCGATTCGCAATTAGATTTAGCGGGCGTCGGTGAAAAAGTTCGCCAACTTATTGAAGAGCATATTCGCGCAACCGGCGTAGACCCAAAAATTCCGCCCATTGATTTGTTGGCAGTAGATTACAAACAAAAGCTACAAGAACATAAATCGGATGAAGCCAAAGCTTCAGAAATTGAAAGTGCCATTAAGCACCACATTGACATCAACTTGGCAGAAGATGAGGAATACTACAAATCTCTTAGCGCCAAGCTGAATGAAATCTTGCTAAAGAAAACCGAACACTGGGAACAGTTGGTGCAAATGTTATTAGAGTTCCGCGATAACATCGAAACCGACCATACCAAAGCGGCGGATAATTTAGGGCTAGATACCACTGAATTCGCCTTCCACAATATTTTGGTGGCAGAAGTTACGCGCATTACCGGCAACGAATCGCTCGATGAAACGAAACACGACGAAATTATTCAAGTCACCAAAGCGCTGGTTCTTATGATGGACGAAGCCACCAACATCGTAGACTTCTTCAAAAAGCCCGATGAAGTAAAGCGTGTGAAGAAAGAAATTAAGCGCACGATAGTGGATTCAAGTTTTGATGATGAAGAACTACGCCGCGTAGTAATGGATAGGTTCATGGACTTAGCCAGGGTGAAATTTAAGTGAACGCTATAGCCACCACACACGAATACATAGAGCAGCGCGGCTACGTGGCAGAAGTCATCCGCAGGCCACGAACCAAAACCGCACGCCTGCAAGTGGATGACGGCGCAGTTTCTATTGTGGTGCCCGTGGAGTTGCCGCAAGCACGCATAAAAAAAATACTTACCGAAAAAAATCGCTGGATCAAAGAAAAACTGTATCTACACCAGCAAGCCATGCCGGTCAGCAGCAAAGAATTTATTAGTGGCGAAGCATTCCCCTACCTTGGTCGCAACTATCGCCTTAAAATCGAAACCGGCCCATTCGCACCGGTAAAATTAAAGCAAGGTCGATTGCTAGTAACACTACCCAAACAAAACCGAACTCCCGAATTAATCCGCACTGCACTCGTGCAGTGGTATCACCACCAAGCGCTAATTCGTTTCAATGAAAAAGTAGACCGCTACGCCAAAGTCATCGGCGTACACCCCAGAAGTGTCAGCATCAAAAATTTCAAATCCCGTTGGGGCAGCTGCACCGCCAAAGGCGAACTCCAATTCCACTGGAAAGTAATCCTGGCTCCGCACCGCATTGTGGACTACGTAGTCATCCACGAACTTTGTCACCTAAAACACCACGATCATTCGCCAGCGTTTTGGAAATCGGTAGAAAGGTATGTGCCGGACTATTTGGAGTGTAAGGAGTGGTTGAAGCTTGTGGGTAGCAGGTTTGATGTCTGATTGAATGACAGAATATATTGGATTGGTCAGATTTTCTGAGGCTTACCCCGCGCTGTAATGCTATGTAATTGACATTGAATGCCTTCCTGCGTAATAAGCTGAAATGTGCCCAAAGCAGACGGTCAAAGTTTTACTGTCTTAGACCAGCCGCTGAGCAAAAGCAGACCTCCTGATAAAAACATCGCTATCGCAACAAACCAAAAAGCCGCATCCACTGACCCGGTAAAATGCGCCGTGATTCCTAGACCTAATGCGCCAATACCGTAACCCAAATCGCGCCAGAAACGATAAATGCCAATGGCAGAACCGCACCATTCTGGCGGTGTTTGGTCGGCGATTGCAGCGGATAAATTGGGGTACAGTAGAGCTGATAGAGCTGCTATGTTAGAGCGAAAAAACGGTGGAGATGCTGGCTGAGCAAGCAGCAATTAGCATGAAGTTGGCCAGCTCGCATTTGCGTGAATTGCGTGAAGCAAATGTAGTGGCGACAGAGCGTCAGGGGAAAAATATTGTCTACCGCCTAGCGGATAAAGCAGTCGCTCAGGTGTGGGTACATTTGCATTTACTCGCCGAAAGCCGTTTGGTTGAGTTGCAATCTGCACTGCAAAAAATCTCTGCCACACCCGATGATTTGGTACCGAGTGACCGCGAGTCTTTGTTGAAAATGGCGCGCCGTGGTGAAGTGGTCGTGTTGGATGTTCGCCCCACAGAGGAATATTTGAGTGCGCATTTACCCTTCGCTCGGTCCATACCTTTAGCAGAGCTGCGCACACGTTTGGATGAGTTACCCAAAGATCGCCCGGTAGTGGCTTATTGCCGTGGACCTGATTGTTTAATGGCGAAGGACGCCGTGGAGTTATTGCGCGCAGCGGGTCTTCAATCAGTACATTTACGCGATGGTGTTGCTGAGTGGAGTTTGGCAGTAGGTACTTAAGCTGCCTTCCACCCCGCCACAATAATCCCCATACCCAATAACGCTACACCTGCACCCACCCAATCGTAAGCGGATAGTTTTATTCCATCCACAAAGTGTAACCAAAGCAAAGCAGTTGCAACGTAAACACCACCGTAAGCAGCATAAATCCGCCCACTGGCGGCTGGGTGCAAGGTGAGCAACCAAACAAATAAGGCGAGACTTGCGGCGGCAGGAAGTAACAGCCAAATGGAGCCTTCTTTACGCAGCCAAAGATAAGGCAAAAAGCAGCCAATAATTTCAGTCAGTGCGGTGACGAAAAATAACAAGGTGGTTTTGAGCATGACTAACCTTAATTTGAATCTTAAACGGTGGATAACGCATCCACGATAGTGCAATCCGGTGCTTTAGCGCCAGGGCAACAACTCTGGCAGCTTTTAGCCATCACTAATAATGAATCTTTGATGCGTTGCAGCTCGGCCATTTTTTCATTGATGGTAAGCAAGTTGGTTTCCACTAGCGTCAATGCTTCACTGCACGACCGTTCTGTATTTTCAGAAAGACTTAATAGCTCGCGGGTTTTATCCAAATTAAAGCCAAGACTTCGTGCCTTTAAAATAAACCCCAAGCGTTTTTGGTGAGCGTTGTTGTACAAGCGATGGCCACCGCTGGAACGTTGCGGTTCGTGCAGTAGCCCTAATTTCTCATAGTAGCGAATGGTTTCAATATGACATCCCGTTTCGCGCGATAGCACTCCAATACCAAACATACGAATCTCCTTGTTAAAAAATGCTTGCATCTGTAGTAGCTACAGATTTTATGCTGCTATCTCTTGCAATAAAACCTATTTCTTTCAGGAGACTGTTATGCCCTCACAAAAATCTAAATGGCTCATATTTACCGCCGCTATAGCCTGTATCGGCTGCTGCGCCATTCCTCTGTATTTAATTATTGCGGGCGCTTCTAGCCTTGGAGTGCTGGTTTCTTTGATGAATAAACAAAATCTGGAGGTTTTTATTTGTCTTGCGCCTTTGGCGCTGATTGCAGGCTATTTTATTTACACACGGCAAAAAGCTAAAAAAAACTGCTGCTCGGCACCAACTAATGAGTGCATAAATAAACACTGTGGCACAAAACAATGAGTTATAGCAGTTCACTACCAAAATGATTCACAATCATTATAAACAACGCAAAGCACGCGACAGTGATAACAACACAGAATGCGAGTGTTGGCTAAAAGCCAATGCGAATTAACAGCCAGGGAAAGGCTAAAAATATTGACAATGTTGGCACTACATACCAAAAGGAATACCGCTATTGACGCCATCAAATCCGACAGCGAACTCGCTGCTACCTTTAAAGCGTTGGAATATTTAGTTATACCGGTGTAATTACGGTTCGTTGTTCATTCTGTTTATACATGCGGCATGTGTGATCGTGTTTCTTGCGTTAATCAGTTTGACTGATCAGGAAGGATGTGTTTTTCACCCACCTAAGTTTCAGCTAAGTCTCTCTCTGTATTGTGTCGGCATGTGCTTTTTTTCAATTCGCTGAACTTACTTAGATGCCTGTTTCTCCCAAATTCCTCGTCATACATTTTATCTACCCGTTAACGGCACTGATCGTTCTATCGGTATTCATCCATATTTTTGATATTGACAAAATTTTAGCCGATTACCTTTACGGCCTTCAGGGCAACATTTGGGTGCTGAAAGACAATTGGTTGACAGAGCAAGTCCTTCATAAAGGTGGACGCACCGCATCACTTCTGCTTGCCTTGGTAGTGATTGGACTCTTAGTGATGTCCCATTGCTTGAGTCATTGGAAACAACATCGAAAACCACTCGCCTATTTACTCTTAGCGGTTGCCGGAGGCAGCTTGCTGGTCAGTTTCTTTAAATCCTTCTTAGCCGTTTCCTGCCCGTGGGAATTTCAACGTTATGGCGGCAATCTCAATTACGTGACCGTTTTTGAACAGCTCGGTTTGCGCATTGGTGAGGGATGTTTTCCAGCGGGCCATGCAAGTGCTGGCTATGCGTGGATTGCTTTGTATTTTTTTTGGCTCAATCACTCATCTAACTTGCGTTGGGCAGGTTTAGCCATCCCCTTGCTTGCGGGTATCACTTTTGGCTTTGCGCAACAACTTCGTGGAGCTCACTTCATTTCTCATGATTTATGGACTCTCGCCATATGCTGGTTTTATTCCCTTGCGATCTATCTAGCTATGTTTAAAAAAACATTCAACAATAAATTACAACTAGGGTTGGTATGAATTTTAGTATTCGTTTAGAGAATTTTAAGAGAAGGGGCTGCCCGCAGTTAGATAGCAGCTATTATTCGTTAATTGTCGCCGCATTTTTTGTGATTTTTTACAATGCATCTTTTTTTGGAAATGTCGGGGCGTTAATTGATTATACAAGCCTTAGGGGTTGTATTTTTATCATTAATATTTCTCTTCTGGTTCTGGCATTAACATTCATTGTTGTTTCCGTATTTACCCTGCCTTATATAGCCAAACCGCTAATCGGTATTGCTTTTATTGCTGCTGCATGTGTTGCGTATTTTATGGATGCTTATGGCATCGTCATACATCGGTTAATGATCCAAAACCTGGTGGAAACTGACCTGATTGAAGTTAAAGGGCTGTTAAACATTAGGTTGTTTTTGTATGTGCTTTCGCTTGGGTTTTTTCCTTCAGTTTTAATGTTTTATGTGACGATAAAATTTGATAAGTTCAAGCCTGAATTTTGGAAAAAAATAAAACATATAGCGCTAGCCTTTATCGTTGGTATTGTCTTGATTATGACTATGTCGCAAGATTACGCCTCTTTCTTTCGCAACCATAAAGCCGTTCGCCAAATGGTTAATCCTATCAACTTTATCTATGCAGGAATTTCATACCTCACCACAAGCAATCGAGTTATTGATGTTAAGCCTATAGAAAACGACGCCAGCATCACACCCGCTGGGAAAGCACACATAAAGCCGACACTCTTTATATTAGTGGTAGGCGAGACTGCACGCGCTGATCATTTTGGTATTAATGGTTATGACCGAGATACAACACCATTGCTAGCGAATCAATATATTATAAATTTGAGCAACGTCACTTCATTCGTCACCGAAACAGCTGTTTCAGTTCCCTGTATGTTTTCGGTGCTTGGAAGAAAAAACTATTCTAATAATAAGGCTAAAGCACAAGAAGGCTTGCTAGATGTTGTCAGTCATGCCGGTATTTCAGTGCTCTGGCGCGACAACAATTCAAGCTGCAAAGGTGCTTGTGATAGGGTTTCTTTTGAGGATGTGCGACATCTGCAAGTGCCGGAGTTATGTAATGAGAGAGAATGCTTCGATGAAATTTTACTGCATCAGTTAAATGAAAAAGTCTCCGCCATGAAGGGAAGCAAGTTGATTGTATTGCATCAGAAAGGCAGCCATGGGCCGGACTATTTTAACCGTTATCCACCCAGCAGCGAATATTTTTCGCCTGCATGTAAAGATAACCAATTGCAGAATTGCGCTAAAGAAGACTTGGTCAATGCATTCGATAACACCATTAGGTATACCGACTATTTTTTAAACAGCACGATTAAATGGTTGTCGGGTCAAAACGCTGAATACAACACCTCATTGCTGTATTTGTCTGATCATGGCGAATCATTGGGAGAAAAAAATCTGTATTTGCATGGCATGCCCTATGCAATTGCACCCAAAGAGCAAACGCATGTACCTTTTTTCTTATGGTTGTCGCAAGATTTCGAAACCGCAAATGCTATTGATAGGTCTTGCTTGAAAAAAATCAGTAACGACCCCTACAGCCACGACAATCTTTTTCATACCGTTCTTGGCATACTCAATGTGAGTACAAACGTGTACAAAGCGGATTTGGATATCATAAAACCTTGTAGAAATATTAGCATTCATTAACTGGATAAACTCTATGCAAAGCTCATTGGCTTTTAGGTTGACGTCGCTCCTGTTGTTAGCCATTAGTAGCAGTGAGGTGCTATCGAGTGAACGGAGTTTACAGGATGAATGCGCATCAAATGAGAATAGTGTAATAGATAGTATTTCCATCGACATACATCCCATTTTTGATGAAGCTAATCCAAAAGAAAATAATTGGCTATTTAAAACGGTCAATTATTTACATATCAACACAAATGAAAGCGTTATCAGAAAAGATCTTCTTTTTAAGGAAGGTGACATTTATGATGAAAAATTACTTCAGCAAAGCGAACGCATTCTGCGCACGAGACGCTATTTGAATTATGCGACCATCGCACCTCAGCAAGAATGTACTGCAAACCAAAAAGTAAAAGTCGATGTGAGGGAAGTATGGACATTGGTGCCAGGGGCAACATTTTCACACGCTGGCGGCAACAGCAATTACAGCTATGGTTTGCGTGACTCAAATTTTTTAGGGCTCGGAAAAACTCTTGAAGTTAAACATACCAGCACATCGCAACGAACTGGCAATCTTTTTAAGTATTACGACCCCAACTCAGGCATTCTCAATAGCACTGTTTTATTGCAATACGAAAATAATAGCGATGGAATAGCTAAATCGGCGGCATTTATAAAGCCTTTTATCGCATTTGAAACAGAATGGTCTGCTGGTATCTCACACGATCAATACACGCAAGAAAGCGCACTTTATAACGCAGGTGAAGTCGCGAATCGTTTTGCCCACAACAACCTCAATGAATCGATATTTTACGGCATAAAAATCGACACACCTAACGACGAAACTGTCCACAGAATTATTGCTGGCTATAATCGCTCACAGGATAATTTCTTACCGATACTTTCGCCATCCGCTCCCTCAATGCTCATACCCCGTGACCGAGAATTTAATTACCCGTGGGCTGAATACCAATACATTACTGATGATTACGTAAAAGCCCATAATATTCAGCAGATTAATCGCGTTGAAGATATTAATTTAGGTTCTGAAATTCGCTTTCGTCTTGGCTATGCCTCTTCACGTTACTCCGTTTACGACAAATCTTTTATTTTTGATAGCAGTTATGAAAAGGGGGTTGCGCTCAACGAGAATCACTTATTGCTGGCAAGAGTGGGTGCTGGAGGCTATTACGGTTTAGGCGAATTCTACAACAGCAAGCTTCACGCAAAAGCTTCGTATCATTGGAAAAATTTCAATCGTGGTCAGTTTTTTGTAGGAGTTACCGCTGCACGTGGCACTAAGTTGTTTCAAGATTCGCCTTTTGAGCTAGGGGGCGATACCGGCCTGCGTGGCTATCCTGCGTTTTATCAAGCTGGGGATCGCTTGCAGTTACTTACCATTGAGCAGCGATTTTTTGGAGAAAAAGAATGGTTTTCATTATTTCATATGGGTGCCGCCGTCTTTTATGACGAAGGCCGCGCATGGGGTGAAAGTGCAATCCCGCAAAGCCAAATCACGCGGCTACGAGATATAGGTGTTGGGCTGCGAATTTCTGGTACCCGAACGGGCAACCGTGAAGAGGGTGCGCACAATGTTTTGCATATTGATGTAGCCTCACCACTTGATGGAGGAAATGATATTTCTAAATTTCAGTGGCTTGTAAAAGTGAAAAAAGGATTCTAACTGTTAAGGGTTTAAAATAGCCCAGTAAATTCACGTTTAAATAATTAACGCATTTGTAATTAATCAACCATTAATATCTTAACTGTAACGCATAAACCTGACTGTGCTTCTTCATCAGAGAATGATAGATGCACCTCCGCTCCGACTCTATCAGTAATCGTTTTTACAATTGAAAGCCCTAAGCCTGAGCCAATTTCATCGTTACCTAAAACGCGATAGAAGGGATCGAAAACACGCTCCTGCTCAACAGTAGGTATGCCCGGCCCGGAATCTTTTATTTGCAAAATGGCATAAGGCGCTTTGATCGTTAAACCAAGGTCAATTCGTCCACCTTCTGGTGTGTAACGAATACTGTTATCAACCAAATTTTTCACGACGGCAATTAAATCCAACTCGCCAACGAAGACACGCGCATCTTTTCCTTCCACAACACCGATATCAATATGCTTGGCTTCCGCTAGCGGCATAAGATCTTCTAAAACTCGGCGATAGATATATAACACTGAAATAGAACTGCTAGGTGCAAGAGGGGCAGATTGCACTCTGGCCAAAGCTAATAATTGATTCAGTAAATTTCGGCTACGTTCAATACCTTGGTGTAAAACCACTAGCCGCGCCCGAGCCTCATCTGACATTTCAGCATCTGCCAATCGATCTGCCTGTAATAGCAATGCTGTTAGCGGAGATCTTAATTCGTGAGCGGCATCCGCAACGAAACGACGCTGGGCTTCCATCGATTGATCAACACGACTCAGCAGGCGATTGATCGCTAGGATAAAAGGCCGCACTTCAATGGGAATATCAACCATCGTTAAGGGATGTAATTCTTGCTCTTTCCGAACATCAATTTCTGCTGCGAGATCTGTTATAGGTTGAAATACTGTACGTACAAGCTTTGCTAAAACCCAAAACAAAAACGGCACTAAAATAATGAAAGGTAAAACTGTAAGCAAGGCGGTATCCCTTGCCACCTCATCTCTTACACTGGTTTCCTGAGCTATAGCAATGCGCTCGCCCTTATCTGTTGTTTTAACTCTAACGCGGTATTCTTTATCGTCTGCCATGACGGTGTGCAAACCATCGGTGAGATCTCCAGGAAATGACACATGTTCTTTATTTGCATTACCTTCATGTGAATCATGAGCACTGTGTTCAGAAAGATATTGCACGATGATACGCAATTCTTCATCGTAATCATCGCCTCGATTTTCATTTCCCAAACGCTCTTTTGGCAAATGCTCATGATCAAAAAGTGCTGCTATTTGCAGTAGGACTTCATCTTGAAACTCGTGGGTTTCGTGGTAAGCCGATTGAAATGCAATTGTCCCTGCAATAGACGCGAATATTAAAATGAGAGTCGCCAACCAAAACGACAGTCTAAATTGCATAGACTCACTTAAGCGCCTTTTGAAACCATCCATCCCAACCCCCTTACATTTTTAATGTTGTTGCGCCCCAGTTTTTGGCGCAGAGAATGAATAAGAAATTCGACCGCATTACTTTCCACCTCTTCTCCCCAGCCGTAGATACGATCTTCGAGTTCTGCACGCGACAGGATGGAACCAGGGCGTATCAAAAGCGCTTGTAACAATCCAAATTCACGATTTGATAAGGGTATGGGGTTGCCTGCATTCACTATGGCTTGCCGTGAAGCAGGATCAAGTGACAGTATTCCATTACTCAGTATCGGAGTGGCGCTTCCACCTTTGCGACGGAGTACGGCGCGTATACGCGCTAACAACTCAGCCATCGCAAAGGGTTTAGGGATGTAGTCATCGGCACCGCCATCCAAACCGCATAATCGGTCATCCAGAGCATCGCGAGCGGTAATAATAAGCAGCGGCACGGGATTGTTGTTGGCGCGAATGGTATGCAGCACATCAAGCCCATCTTTTCCCGGCAAACCAAGATCCAACAACACCAAATCATAATGCTGGCAACTTAGTGTTTTAAGAGCCGTATTCCCATTTTTTGCCCAGTCCACCGCATAAGCAGCATCTTTCAACGCGCCTTGAATGGCCTCGCCAATCATGTGATCGTCCTCTACCAATAAAACACGCATTTCTTCTCCTGCATATACAAATGATTCAATGTGCGGTTCTAGCGGCTTTCTGCTTGAAGAGCAAAATACATATCACAATGAAGGCAAACAGTGCCGCCGATGCTGTATAACGACTCAAATCTAGGCCGCCCGCACTGAGCGGCTTGTCCAGAAAATCCCCAACCACTGCGCCAAGGGGGCGAGTCAGAATGAATGCCGTCCAAAAAAGCAAGGTTCGCGATACATTTGTCCAAAAATAAGCTCCAACGACAAGAGCCAATAACGTACCGAACACAATGGCAGCCCCGGTGTAACCCAATCCGGCGGTATCAGCAGTCCAGTCGCCGAGTGCCGTTCCTAATGTTTGTGAAAACATGATGGTTACCCAATAGAACATCTCAGCCTTTGGTGAGCTCACCGTGCTGACCGAAACCGAGCCTAGTGCCCGATGCCATATAAATAGAGAGCTGCACAATAAAACGATAAGTAAAAGTGAGCCTCCAGCGTAACCAATACCAAGAGATCGGTCTGCAAAATCAGCCAGCGTTGTACCAACCGTGGTGGTTGCAATGATAGTAGTCCAGTAGAGCAACGGCTGAAATGTCTTGGTCCTGATTTGGGCAACGACTGCCGCGAGAAATACTGCTGAGAATATAGCCGTACTAATCAGGTAACCCAAATTCATCGACATAGAAACAGCATCGCCGCCCGTTTCGCCAAGCGTGGTGGCCGCAATCTTGATGACCCAAAAAATGAGAGTCACTTCCGGGACTTTGCTCAAAAGTACTTTTTCTGCTGAAGTATTCATATTGATTCGTTCTCTGGTCAGAGCTTTGCCGGTAAGACGTCGAGGTTTTCATGACATCGTGAGTATGGCCGATCAAACTTAGCCCAACCTTAGGCCATCGATCATTTCACAATCTCTAAATGCGTATTGGATATGTTTTCACCTTCTACCAACAAAAATGCTTTCCGATGTCTTCAAATCACTTTTTCGGCAATCGTGGGTTTATCTCTAATGCATTCTGGTTGAATAGAAGCCGAAGAACTGACACCCACGCCAGTGACCCAGCCCAGCCCGCCAAAATGTCTGACGGAAAGTGAACTCCCCAATACATCCGCGACATACTTACAAGCAGGACATACATTAAGCCAACGACTACAGCCCACCATTTCCACCGAGATTTCCACAAAATCATAATAAGAGACGCGGCCATCGCCATTGATTGCATTGCATGTCCACTTGGAAAACTGAAAGTAGTTTCAGGCAACATCGATACCCAAAGATCGGGTCGAGCACGTTCAAAGATATTTTTGCAAAGAATATTTAGCAAAGCGGCACCGCTAACAGCGGAGATCCAAAACAGACCGGCATTACGATCCTGTTTAAAAATGATTACGAAAACTACCGAATTAACTGGAACTAAAACTAAAGTCGTGCCCATTTGTGTAAATAAATACATGATGGCGTCCAGCACGGGGGACGTGTGGCTATGCATGTAGAGGAGTAATGGACGATCAAAGAAAAAGACCTCTTTCTCGACCACGCCCTCCGCAATGCGAGCAAATAGGTAGAGAGGTAACAAAATACCGATAACAATTACGACTAACATCGCAAAATGATGTTGTAGCCAGAATTTAAGATCACGCATTGATTAAGCTCTTAAAATACTTCGACAAATTCAATATATAAATCTGGAGACTAACAGCTCCTCCTTGGCCGAAGCCTGAGTTAATAGCCTGAAAATCTGCTCCGATTTCACCAACGGTTGTAGACGTGATTTTGATGATCCAGAAGGAGAGCCTGACTTCGGGCACTTTATTGAGCCTGGTTGATGTGAGATTTGTAGGCAGTGTATTCATAGAGTTAAATCCACCCAAAGCATTAAGCTTTAGGCCGAGTATGGCTGGTCAAACTTAGCGCAAGCTTAGATTACGTGATTACGCATCGATCGTTTTACAATGATGCTACTAAAGTTGCGGATGGACGTAAGTGACGATGGGTGGATTGAAGACACAAACGTACTAACGACGCGATTTATGATCCGAAACACTAACTCAGAAATGAACTGATGAGAGCTGTAAAGCTATATCCATGCGTTTTCGGATCATAAAACGGTGCTTGCGATAGCGTTATTTATTCGTGCAAAGGTCTCTAAAAATAAACCCTATTTTGCTAATTTATAGCGCTGTTCACGATACAAAAGCGAGGGCAAGTTGACATGCGCCATGGCTTTTTCAACATCTCTCGCGTCCGGTTTTTCGTCACGTAAAGCTAACGCACCAGTAATAGCATCGTAATGCCCCAAGAGCGGCGGTTGATTAGGGCGCAGCAGGGTCACCTTAGAGCCTTCCAACCACGCGAAATAATTATCGAACTGCATAAGCGCACGGCCCGGCGATTCACTATCCGCTACAAAATCACGCCCAATCATAGGGTGCTCACTAGAAACACCCATTAAGGATAAGAGTGTTGCACCTAAATCAATTTGACTTGCCTGCGTTGTAATTCGTTTAGGTTGAATATCCGCGCCTAAAATCAAACCGGGAATATGAAATTTTTTAATAGGCACCAAACTATTGCCATACACACGGTTATCGTGATCCGCCACAATTAAAAAAACAGTATCTTTCCAATAGTCTTGTTTTTTGGCTTCGGCGATAAATTTTCCTAATGCATAATCTGCGTACTTAACAGCATTATTAACGGTTTGCTTTTGGGGGTCATACAAGGCAATTCGGCCATCGGGAAATTCGAAAGGTTCATGGTTAGACGAACTAAAAATAAGACTAAAGAAAGGTTTATTTTCTGCATGCAATTGCGCTAAACGTTCCAGAGACTTGTTAAACAAATCCTCATCACTAGCACCCCAACTACCTTCAAAAACAGGGTCTTTGATATCACCACGATCAACCACTTGTTGAAAGCCATTGCCCGTAAAAAAGCCGCGCATATTATCAAAGTGTGCTTCGCCACCGTACACAAACTCTGTGTGATACCCTTGCCGCCCAAGCCCTAACGCCAGCGTATAAAAATTGTGTTGCGCTAACGACAGTTTTACAACGCTGCGTGCTGGTGTAGGTGCATAACCTGAAACAACCGCCTCAATACCACGTACCGAACGCGTACCAGTTGCGTAAAGTTGCTCAAACCACCAGCCTTCGTGTTTTAATTTTTCTAACTCGGGCGTAACGGGCAAGCCACCTAGAGATTCCACAAAGGTTGCGCCCAAGCTCTCTTCTAACACAATAACTAAATTCAGCGGTTTAGCACGTTTAATCGCGGCTTCTTGCTTGTGAAGCGTTGGTAATTCTGTTGATGGAAAGGACAAATCGCGCAACCAAGGTGCATCTTTTACCTGTTCAAAAATTTTTTCACGCGGAAAAGATCCGTAAATTTCAGAGGATTTCGCTTCTTGCCGCATAGAACTTAATGCAGTGAGCACAGACCAACCCGAATTGATAATTAATGAATTGACTAAGGCATCGCCAGACAACGCAAATAGTGCCGGGTTTGCAGGGCGATGATCTGTGGTAGATCGCACTTGCATAAACACCACCACAAAAACCAGCGGCCAAAGTAACAAGAGTTTCTTACTCGACCATGCGCCGCTCTGCAAAGCGGCCTTGTGCAACAAGACATAAATGGTCAACCCCAAAGCCACTGAAAATCCAACCCCAAATATTAAGGCAACACGAAAACCGTTCCATAAGGTGGCAACTACTTCTTTAGGGTATGACAAGTATTCTATAAACAAACGGTTGGGGCGCAAATCAAATTGCATCATAAACGGCGGTGATGCTAGCTCCATAAAAATCACAAAAAATAAGGCTAACGTCGCCCAAGAGACGGTGAAAACACGCCAAAAAAATCGCGTCATTTCATGCGCAAAAAAAGGCGCAAGTAAAACCGGAACAGCCACGAAATAACCAAGCAAAATTAAATCGGCACGAATGCCTTGCACCAAGATTTCAAACAGTAGACCCGTAACTCTCACGCGCTCCCACTGCCAAATACCCAAGCATATGCGAGAGAGCGACAACACAATCAGTCCTATTAACAACATCTGTAACACGGTTGCATAGGGGCCAGCCCATCGGGTAATGGAAGCCAAGCGCACGGCAAGACTCGTCAATCGGAGTTTTAAGATGTTTAAAACTTGTAGCATGGTAAAGATTCCGGTAAATGGATGGAATTTTAATAGGTCCTATTTCCCTGTTTGAAAAATTGGCTTTCATACAAAGGCCTAATACCTAAAAATAAACTCATGAAAATTTTAGCTGAACATACTTAGGCGAAGCATAGGAAGATAACAAGGGTGTCATTTTTATTTGATCGGGACTTTAACAAATAAAATGCTGCTGGCAATACAAATAAAGACAGTAACGGAACCGTTAACATGCCGCCGATCATAGGCGCAGTGATACGGCTCATCACTTCTGAACCTGTACCGCTGCCGAGAAAAATAGGCACCAATCCCGCAACAATTACCGCAACCGTCATAGCTTTTGGGCGAATCCGTAATGCAGCACCTTCTTGAATAGCTGCGTTCAAATCAGAATCGTGAGTAGAGTTGTTAGCAATACAATGCTGCCAAGCTTGCTTGAGATAAAGCAACATAAGCACGCCGAATTCTGCTGATACTCCTGCAAGTGCAATGAAGCCGACACCAGTAGCAACTGACAAGTTGTAACCAATTAAATAGAGCAGCCAGACTCCACCAGTAAGTGCAAGCGGCAGTGTGACCATAATGAGTAAGGCTTCATCGAACCGCTTAAACGCGAGATACAAAAGCGCGAAAATAATCGCAAGTGTTGCCGGTACTATCTATTGCAAACGGGCGCTGGCGCGCTGCATAAACTCGAACTGGCCCGAATAACTCAGGCTCACTCCAGCGGGAAGTTTTACCTCTTTGGATACCGCTTCGCGTAGCGACGCCACAGTCGATGCCAAATCGCGACCGCGCACATCGATATAGACCCAACCGCTTGGCCGTGCGTTTGCGCTTTTGAGCATGGTGGGGCCTTCGCTAATCGCAATAGTGGCGATGGTGCCTAAAGTAATTTGGCTACCCAGTGGCGTGATGATGGGTAGGTTCCGAAGTTTCTCAAGGCTATCGCGACATTCGCGTGGGTAGCGCACATTAATAGGAAAGCGCGCGCGGCCATCCACAACTTCACCAATATTTTTACCCCCAATCAAACTACTCACTACAGATTGTGCTTGCGTAATGCTCAAACCGTAGCGCGCTCATGCTGCGCTATCCAATTGGATATCCACGCAACGTCTACCTTTTAATTGCATTGCAATAGTAGATGAAACACCCGTATCGTGCATGCTCTTACCATAGTCTATTTGGATGTTGAGTTTCACTGACATTGAAGGAGGTACATCATTGTTTACTGTGGGCTGATGGTCTGCTTTTGGATGACAAGCGGGATTGATAATATTTCCATGACCGTCCGGTTCTGGCCGAGAGCCAACCTAAAGGAACCGATTAATCTCATTACTGAATTCCAATAGTCTCAAACTTGGAACACATCACTAGAAAAAAACAATTGCTGAAAACCACGATTATTTTTTTCAATCAAGTTTTCAATTTATTATTTTTTTGGTGACGATGCAGGCGAAACTGCTGGCGCTTCTTCAGCGTTCCAGTGATAGGCGTTGACGATTCTGTCCGCCACCTGATTCATCAAGGCCATGCCGTTCTCGCCATTGGTCATGATGACAAAGCCGTATCCCTTTTGGGTATGGCCCATCATGAAAGCACGGTATCCCCAATTATTGCCCCCATGAGAAAAGTAGGTGCCGTCAGGGCGCTGTTCGATTACAAGGCCGATGGCATGGCGTCCCAATCCGACTGGCGTAATCATTTGTTCAGCCGTTTGTTTGTTCAGCGTTGTATTTGCAGAGCCGCGCAAAGCACGCTGTAGCTCGACGATGAAACGCGCCAGGTCGGTGGGTGTTGTCCACAAGCCGGCGGCGGCCAGTTCTGGATGCACACGCCATCGCAAGGCTGTTCGCAGGCCGGCCGCATCATGTCCGAGCGCCGCATTTGACGCGGCGTCGGTAGAAAGTGGTACTTGAAACGAACTGTTTGACATCTGCAACGGGCGCAATACAGTCCTGTCCATAAAAGCGTCGAATGGCTGCTTGCTCAGATCCATTAATGCCTGTTGAAGGATCATGTAGCCACCACCGGAATAGGTTGCCGTGACGAATGGTGGACGATCGAAGAGCACTTTTTTATTGTTTGCTGGTGCTTCCCCGTCGATGATCTGCTTGATCGAAGGGAGAGGCGCCGCTGGATCGTATCCGTCAAACCCAAGCCCGTCAGCTGCGCCGGATGTATGACTGAAGAGAGCACGCGCAGTGACTGCCTGCTTGCGTGTATGTTCCGAGGCCGGCACCTTCCACGACGTCAAGATGTTATTGATATCCTCGTCAAGATTGAGCTGCTTGTTTTGCACAAGGAGCATTGCCGCAAAGGCCGTAAGTGGCTTGCTGATCGACGCGGCCTGAAAGCGGGTGCGTGTACTCACCGGGCGGCCGCTGGATGCATCGGCTACGCCATATCCCTTCGCCCAGTGAATGTCGAAATTGTCGACCACTGCAACGCTCAGCCCAGGCACCTTCAAGCGCTTCATTAATTCGAGCAGAGGCAGACCGGCAAGTTCATCGGAAGCGGGAGCTTGGGCCGCCTCGATACGCGCCATGACGGCATCGGCACTTGTCTGCGCTTGCGCCACGCCCCACGTCGTGATGGCACAGGCCGC